>CBIHMX010000110.1:0-7376 GCA_966211115.1 uncultured Gemmatimonadaceae bacterium
AAGAGCAAGGCGGTCGTTTTCTGGCCTCTCGTTTCGGTGCTCCTGCTGGCCGATTGCACGACGAAGCAGGTCGCCGCGGAGCGGCTGGAACCCGAGCACATTCCGCACGAGGTGTGGGGAGACATCGTCCGCTTCACGCTGGCCTATAACGAGGGCGCATCCTTCAGCGTGTCGCTGGGGGAGCATACGCGCTGGATCATCACGGCACTGGCGCTCTGCGTGCTGGGCGTGCTGATGTTTCAATACTGGAAGGCCGCCGCCCACGATCGCACGATGGCGCTTGCGCTGGGTTTCATCGTGGCCGGTGCGTCGGGCAACCTGATCGACCGGATCCGTAGTCCGCGCGGCGTGGTCGATTTCATCGACATCGGCGTCGGCGATGTACGATTCTGGACGTTCAACCTGGCCGACGTGGCCGTATTCTGCGGCGCGATCATGCTTGCGAACCTGCTCATACGCCGTGATCGTCAGGAAGCCCTGATCAATCCACCTCCTGCATCGCCCACATGATTACCACGTTGTCGTTTGCGCTTGGCGTCGCGATGTGTTCCGCGTCAACGCCGGGTTTCGAATCGCTGATCCAGCCGGTGGTCGCCGATTCGACGTACAAAGCCCTGTATGAAGGCGGCGAAACCTTCAGCGACTTCGTCGCCAAGGCCACGGCGCGCAAGGAACAGTGGGAGGCGAACTACGCCAAGGGCGTCGCGCCCGACGCGCTGGTCACTCGCGCATCGGCGTCAGGCAGCGGCTGGAAGCTCCTGGTGGTCACCGTGCCCGGTTGCAGCGACTCGGTGAACATCGTTCCCTACATCGCGAGCCTGCTCGACAAGGTTCCGTCGGTCGAGATGCGGCTGATCAACGCGACGGTTGGTAAGGAAGTGATGGAGACGCATCGCACGCCCGACGGGCGCGGGGCGACGCCGACGGTGATCCTGCTCGACGCCGAGTTCAACGAGCGCGGCTGCTGGGTCGAGCGTCCCGCCACGCTCGTCGATCTGATGAAGAACGGGACCGACTTCGAGGGGAAGATGGCGTGGTACGACTAGGACAACGGCGCGTCGTCGCTCGAGGAAAGCGACCAGGTAATCGAAGCCGCCCACGCCGGTTCAAAGAAGTGCGCGCCCGACGCTAAATAGAAAAAGGGGTCAGACGCGATTTCGGTGAGGACGTGAAAAAACGGGGTCAGACGCCATTTCGCGCGCACGAAATGGCGTCTGACCCCGTTTTTCCAAAATGGCGTCTGACCCCGTTTTTTCAGGGGCGCGGCGCAGAAAGGAAATCGACCGCCAGGTTCGCGAGCGAGCGCATTCCCGGCACCAGCATCGCCTCGTCGACGAAGAATTTCGGCGAGTGATTGGGGGCGGCCTTGCCGAGGTTTTCCTTCGGTGTGCCACCGATGAAGAAGAACAGCCCCGGCGCGGCCTGCTGAGAGAAGGAGAAGTCCTCGGCCGTCGTCGTTGGCCGGCCCACGGTCACGCTTTCCTTACCCAGCACGCGCTCGAGCGTCGGGATCATCCGGCTGGTCAACCCCGGGTCGTTGTAGGTGACCGGCGTCATCTTCTGAATCCGGACGCTGGCCGTTGCGCCATTGGCTACGGCGATCGATTCCGCCAGCCGCGTCAGGCGCTCGTGCAACTGCGCCCGCACGCCCTCGTCGAACGCGCGGATCGTGCCGGCCATCTCGACGCTGTCGGGCACGATGTTGGTGCGGATCCCCCCGCGCATCATGCCCACCGTGACGACCGCCGGTGTGAGCGTGAGGTCGGTCTGGCGACTGGTCAGGGTCTGGATGCCCATGACGATCTGCGACGCGGTCACGATGGGATCGATCCCGTTCCAGGGCAGCGCACCATGCGTCTGGCGGCCCCGGACGGTTATGTAGAAGTTGTCGCTGCTCGCCATGAGGCCGCCCGAGCGGTACTCGACGTGGCCGACCTCCATCGGGAAGACATGCAGCCCGAACACGGCGTCGACCTTCGGGTTGGTGAACGCGCCCTCCTCCAGCATCATCGGCGCGCCCCCTTTCTCGCCTAACGGCGGCCCTTCCTCGGCCGGCTGGAAGATGAACTTTACCGTGCCCGGGATCTCGGCCTTCATGGCCGCGAGCATTTCGGCCACGCCCATCAGGATCGCCACGTGGTTGTCGTGGCCGCAGGCGTGCATGACGCCGACTTCCTGCCCGTTGTACTGCGTCTTCACCGTCGACTTGAATGGCAGGTCGACTTCCTCCGTCACGGGCAAGGCATCCATGTCGGCGCGCAGCGCGACGACCGGGCCGGGACGTCCACCGCGCAAGACACCCACGACGCCGGTGTGCGCGACGCCGGTCTTCACTTCGAGACCGAGCTTCTGGAGGTGCTCGGCGACGATCTTCGACGTCCGCAGTTCGCGGTTGCCGAGTTCCGGGTGTTCATGAAAGTCGCGTCGCCACGCGACAACCTTGGCTTCCAGCTCCTTCGATCTCCTATCGATCTCTGCTTGGAGACGATTACCCTGTTGGGCTGCCAAGTCCTGTGTTGCGATGAGACTGAGGAGCAAGACGATTTTGTGGCGCATGTCTGGGCCTGATGTTTGGGAACGATTGCCGCGGGTAGAGCGAACACGGGCGACGCCGAAACACTGAGGAACACTGAACTGCAGGCGAGAACCGGGACACCCGCCACCGATTGCGTAAGGTACCGACAGGCCGTGGGCAGGGTGTCCCGGTTCTCGCCTGCAGTACCCGCGTTACTCCGGTGTTCCTGCGTAGTCCGCGATCAGCCTTACCTGTGGCGATCGTTCTTAATTACGTATGGGCCCGCACCGACGTTAAATCGCCCGTAACTAGATCGTTTCTAAACCGAAGTCACCTCGAACATCCATTGGCGAGCGCCCCCGCTTCTGTCGCCCCAGAAGCATCGCCGGCACCACGAACATCGCCCCGAGCGTCCCGAAAATCGTTCCCCCAGCGGTGGCGAGCGCGATCGCCCCGAAAATGTCCTGGGTGGACGTACCTACCGCCAACGGAATCAGGCTTGCCAGCGATGTGAGCGTTACCAGCACCACCATGCTCGCGCGATCGAGCGCGGCTCGCAGCACTTCCATTCGCCCGAGGCCCAGCGGACGGCCCGGCTTCCGCGCCTTGCGGCGAGCGAGCCCGGCGTCGGTCACCAGGATCGCCTGGTTGACCGCCAGGCCGATCACCAGGATGACGCCCACCGCCGCCTCGCGCGTGAACGCCGCCTTCATCACCCAGAACGCGAAGATCACGCCGCCTAACGCGATCGGCAGGCTCAGGAAGATGATCGTCGTGGCCCAGATGGAATCAAAGACCAGCGCCACCGCCAGGATCACCAGCGCGATGCCGATCCCGAAGACCAGCCAGAGGCCCTTCTCGCTGTCGTCAGGCGTGAAGAAGCCGAACCCGGCCTCCTCGACCTTGTAGCCCGCCGGCGGCGTGATGGATTTCATGAACGCGTCGTGCGTCCGCTGCGCCAGCCGGTTCGGGCCCCGGAATTCGTACGCCACGGTCCGCATGTACTGCTGGTCCTCGCGGTCGATCGCCGACAGCAGGTCGCGCTCGTCGATCTCCGCCACGGTGCCGATCGGTACCGCGCCACCATCGGGCGTCGGGATCAGCGCATCGCGCAGCTCGTCGAGCGAACGCGTGTTGGCGCCCACGTCCTTGACGCTGACCGGGATCTCATCGCCGCCGATTTCGAGCAACTGCGCGCCGACGCTGCCTCGCATTTCGCGCCCTACCGCGACCCCGAAGTCCTGCGAGGTGAGGCCGTATCGCGCCAGCGCGGCCCGATCGGGCGAGATCGTCACGCCCGTGGCTTTCTCGCGCTGGAATCCGGCGGCGGTGCTGATGTCGACATTCCGCACGCGCGGGATTTTCTCCAGCCGCTCCTTGAGGTCCATCGCCATCTGTTCGACGCCGGAGAACGAGTATCCCATCACGCGGATGCGATACGATGCCATGCTCGACGACCCGAAGCCTGACGAGAAGCCGGGGCCGGACCCCCGCACGCTCACCGACGCACCACCGATGAACACGGCGCGTTGCGTCATGCGCTCTTCCATCTCGAGCGGGATCGCGGTGAGCTCATGCTCGCGCGTGAACGTCACGATAATCGAGCCGCCGGTGATGCCGTTGCTTCGTGATCGCACCGACTCGACACCCTGCTGTCCGACGGCGATCGCCTCCATTTCACGGACGGCGGCGTCGAGCGTCACCGGATCGGAACCGCGCGGAAAGCTGATGTTCGCGGCGAGGTACGTACGCTGCCCGAAGCCGAACCCGCCAAAGGCGAACCGTGGCACCTTCTTGATGAACACCCAGGTCAAGGCCACCAGCATGACCGCCGTGAGCGTGAGCGTGGCTACCCGGAACCGGATCATCGGCGCGAGTATGCGGGCATAGAACCGCCGCGAGCGGCGCCACGACGCCTCGTTGATCCGGTGGCCCGATGCCAGCGCGGGGATCATCACGACCGAGGCGAGCACGGACCAGGCGAGCGCCATCGTGAATGCGGCCGCAAACGGCATGAACGCTGCGCGGGCATTCCCCTGCAGGTACAGGAACGGGAACAGAACAACCGCGGTCGTGAGTGTGGCGCCAATGACCGCTGGAGTGATCCTGGCAGCGGCGTCGGCGCGTGCGTCACGGGTGTCGGGCACGGTGCCCAGCCGCTCGGCCACTACCAGCCCATTCTGGACCAGGATCCCGATGCCCATCGCCAGGCCGGCCAGCGTGAGCATGTTGGCGGGGATCTTGAAGACATAAAGCCCGAATGCGGTACCGGCGATCGAAACGGCGGCGCTGCCCATGACCAGGGCGACGGCCCTGAAGTCCCGCAGCATGACTGCGATGACGAGGATCACGGCCGCGAACGCAATCGCGCCACGCAACAGCAGGTTGTTCAGTTGCTCCTTGAGCTCCTCGCTCTCATCGGTCACGACCCGCAGGTCGACGGCCGGCGGCAGCGTCGGTCGTATGGCGTCCAGCGCCGCGCGCAAGGCAGTCGCGGTCTTGACCGCGTCGGCGCCGGATTGTCGCGTGATGTCGATCGTGACCGCCGGCTGGCCGTTGATGCGGTTGAATCGACCCCCGGCGTCTTCCTCGGGGCGAACCGTCGCCAGTTCGCCGAGCCTGAACACGCGGCCGCGACCTCGCACGGGGAGGTTCCCGAGCTCCTCGATGGCATTCGGCTGGTCACGGAGCGTAACCTCGAATTCGCTGACCCCGCGCTGCTCCTCACCTAACGACTGGACGAGTCGGGCATCGCGGATGGCCTGCGCCAGCGCCAGGGGCGACACACCCAGTTGTCGCAGGAGCCTGGCCTCGTACGAAACCGTCACGGAAAAATCGGTGCCGCCAAACGCAGTGACCCCGGCCACGCCGGAGACCGCCGAGATGCGCGGGTTGATCTCTTCATCGGCCAGCTTCTGCAGCGCGCCGGCGGTGTAGGGGCCGGTGACGGTCAGCGTGAAGAGCGTCGGTTCCTGCAACTCGGTGGGCACATAGTTCATCACCGACGGCCGCGACACGCCGCGCGGAAATTCGGGCGCGAGAATCTCCAGCCGCTCGAGGATCGACAGGCGCGCGATCTGGACGTCGGTATTCGGGTCCAGCTCGGCGGTGATCGACGCTGCCCCCTCGTTCGAGCTGCTGCGGGTCTTTCGCACCCCGCGGACGCCCTGGATCGCCGACTCGATAGGCGATGCAACGTACATCTCTATCAACTCGGCCGACGCACCGTTCCAGGTCGAGGAGATCCGCAGCCGGGGCAGCTCCACCGTGGTGCGCGTCGCCAGCGCCAGCCGCGCGAACGAGACCACCCCGCCCAGTACGATCACGATGCTCGTCGCCCAGACGACAGCGGGTCGGGAAGCAGCCCAGCGAATCATGCTTCGACCTCGACGATATCACGCGATCGGACGGCCGTTCCTGATTCCCGATTCCCGATTCCCGATTCCCGTCGTCTTTCGAGGACCGCGTACGCGGTCGGCAGCTGGAAGGACGTGTCCAGCTGCGCGGACACGCTCGCGCCGATGATACCCGCCGCGAGCGGCTTGTACAACTCGCCGCCGCTCCCCCAGCCGAACAGCAGCGGCAGCACGCCGGTGATCGTCGTGATCAGCGTCATGGCGATGGCACGCAATCGCTGCCGGCCGCCGAGGAGCACCGATTCCTCAACGGTGTGTCCCATTTCGCGGAACCGGCGAATGGCGTCGAGCTTCACCACCGCTTCGTTGTCCGCCATGCCGATCATGACCACGATGCCGATGAGCGCCACGACATTGATGCTCTGGCCGGTCATCCACAGGAACACCAGCCCGCCGGCCGCGGCCAGCGGCACGGTCAGCATAACGACGAGGGGCACGGTGAAGGACGCGAATTCACCGGCGAGCACGAGGAACACGAGGCAGGCAGCGAGCACGGCGACCAGCAGCAATTCGTTCGTGGTCCTTCGCTGCTCGGCGTCCGCACCAGTGACCGCCCACGATACGCCGGCAGGCAGCCGGAATTCTTCCATGGCCGCTGTCACATCGTCATTCGCGCGCGATGTTCCGCCGCTCTGGATCAGTCCTTCGACCGCCACGACCGGGCGCTGGCCGACGCGCACCACTTCAACGGGCGCCCGGACCTCGTTCGCCTGCACGAGTTGTGACACGGGAACACCGCCGACCACGGCGTTCAGCGCTTCCGCCAGGTCTTCGTTCGCGCTTCCCGCATAACGAACAGAAATCGGCGTCCGGCGATCGGTTTCCCGGAGTTCCGTCGCCGAAACCCCGCCGAGCCCACCGGCAACCGCGTTGGCCACCGCCTGGATGCTGAGGCCACGCTCCGCAATCCGGTCCCGAGCGAGCGTCACTTCGACGACCGGCTGCATGCCTTCCTGGGCATCGCGCACGTCGGACAGGGAAGGCAGTGCCCGCATCAGCGAGCGCACCGAATCGGCCCAGCGGCTTGCTTCGTCATACGTGCGCGCCGAGAGCTCAACGCGCACGATACGGCCTTCGCGGCCGATCAGGCTTCCGAACTCCGACGCGCCGGCGACATCGAGTGCCAGCATGCCGCCACCGGCCAGGTCGGGCAGCGCGGCGCGGATCTCGTTCGCCAGCTCGGTGGCGCCCTTGTTCGCCGGTACCGGCAGGATGAGCTGCGCCGTGGAGGATGAACCCGGTTCGGCGCCGGCCAGGATCTCTTCGTCGGTGGCAGTACCCACGCGGGCGTACACGCCGGTCGAGCCTAACGAATGGGCGACGTCCTCCAGCCGCTTGGCCTGCCGCGTGGTTTCCTCGATCGCGGTCCCCTCGGTGAGGTTGAGCGACGCCACCACGACGCGCTCGTCGACCTGCGGCAGGATCTCGCGCGGCAACTGCATGGT
>CBIHMX010000111.1:0-7328 GCA_966211115.1 uncultured Gemmatimonadaceae bacterium
CAGTGAGCGTTTCAGCGCGGCTCGTTGCTTCAGGCGGGGATTGCCGAGGCTGGCGGCCAGCTGTCGCTCCGATTCCATGAAGGACGCATGCGCGCGAAGGTGGTTCGACATGCGGGCGTCGGGCAGCGCCCAGCGTGGCGGCTGCGAGGGCGCCAGGTGCTGCTGGGCACTGGCACTGATGGCGGCGACGCCGGTCGACGACGCGCCGGTGAGCCTGAACGACGTCTGGACGGCGGAATTGGCGGCGTGATTGAACGCGGTGATCAGGTATTTGCCGCCGGTGCCAGTGTACTCGTTGCAGAGCAGGTCCGACTCGCCGGTAAACAGGTGGTACTCACCGACGGCCAGTGTCCGGGCCGTGGCCACGCGCAGCTGGACGGTGGCCGTCGCCGTATCGCCGCCGACGACGAGAGCAATGGGCACCGGTCCCGTCGCTGAACACGGCAACTGGGACGTTGACGGCACGGTGAACGTGATCGATGTCGGGGACGCGGCCGTGATCGTCGCGGCGATGCCGTTCACCAGGAGCACGTTCTCACCGATGGTAGGACCGAAGTTCGTGCCGGTGATCCCGCCGGGACCGTCGGGAATCAGGATCGTCGACGGCGTTCCGGTGATCTGCGGCGACACGAGGTTGCGAACGCTGACGCTGATCGAGTCCGTTCGGCCGTCGACAGCAGCGCGGATGAACACGCTCCCCGACGTGACGCCGGTGACGACGCCTGCCTGCGTCACGGTGGCACGGGCCACGTTCGCGCTCGACCAGTTGATCGGACGACCCGTAATCGGCTGACCCGACCCGCTCTGTGGCTGCGCCGACAGCGTCAGCGACTCACCCACGCGCACGCTGGGATTGGCCGGCGTGATGGCAATGAACGCAATCGGCACCGGTGTCACCGTCATGGCGAGGTTCCCGATGACGCCGTCAACGGTCGCGCTGATGGTGACCGGTCCTGGCGAAGCCGCGGTAATCAAGCCAGCGCTGCTGACGGACGCGATGTTCGCGTCGCTCGAGTTGTAGGTGGCGGTCCGCCCGCTGAGCTGGGAGCTCGACGCGTCGTAGTAGCGAACGGTGGCCTGCGTCGTCTGCCCGACCTGCAAGGTCGCGTTCTGGGCCGTGATTTCGACTCGCGCGACAACACCGGGAGGGTTCGTGGTTCCATCACCTCCGCCACCACAGGAAGCGGCCGCGGCGACGAGCGCGAGGGAGGCGAAGGTCCGCGCGATGCGCGAAGCGATTCCGATTCTGGACATCGGGATCCCGTGGGGAGGAAGGCAAACGGGGCAGGACAAAAGCTAAAAGATTTGGGAGACGGGAGGGGATATCCGGGACGCTGGTTGGCGTTTCGTCACTGGGTATCTTTCCCTGTGGAAACGGCGCTGGAACTCATGTTCTGCGCCTTCGCCTGACGGTCTTTTCTCGTCAATGGCCATTGGCCATTGGCCAATCGTCAATCGTCAATCGTCAATCGAGGTCTCCCATGAGTGCTCCCGTCGCCGAGCCCACTGCGCGCGCGGCTTCCCCGTCCGGGGCTAATGACACCGGCCACACCACGTCACCCGGTCTCATCGCCTTCAACGGCATCCGCCGGGTCCCGCCTCCGGTCAACGAGCCAATTCGATCCTACTCACCCGGTTCACCGGAGCGTGCCGCGCTGAAGGCTCGCCTGGCGGCGATGTCCACCGAACGGGTGGAGATCCCGATCATCATCGGGGGCGAGGAATTCCGCTCCGGTGAAATCGTGCAGGCAGTGATGCCGCACGCGCATGGCCATGTGCTGGCCGACTGGCACAAGGCGACGCCGAAGCACGTGGACATGGCGATCGCCGCCTCTCGTAAGGCACAGGCGGAGTGGGCCAACTGGCCATGGGAAGCACGAGCCGCGGTTTTCATGCGGGCGGCGGAGCTGCTCACCACCACGTGGCGGGACACGGTGAACGCGGCCACGATGCTCGGCCAGTCGAAGACGGCCTTCCAGTCGGAGATCGATGCGGCGTGCGAGCTGATCGACTTCTGGCGCTTCAACATCCAGTACGCCCAGGAGATCTACGCCGAGCAGCCAATCTCGAGCCCCGGCGTCTGGAACCAGGCGGATTATCGGGCACTCGAAGGGTTCGTGTACGCGGTAACGCCGTTCAACTTCACGACGATCGGCGGCAACCTGCCGACCGCGCCGGCGCTCATGGGGAACGTCGCGATCTGGAAGCCGGCATCGAGTGCGATGCTCTCGGCCTACTACGTGATGAAGCTGCTGCAGGAGGCGGGACTGCCGCCGGGCGTCGTGAACTTTGTGCCGGGCGACCCGGTGATGATCAGCGAGAAGGTGCTGAACAGCCATGACCTGACCGGCGTGCACTTCACCGGCAGCACGGGCGTGTTCAACAGCATGTGGAAGACGATCGGCGCGAACATGGGCCGGTACCGAACCTATCCGCGCATCGTGGGCGAGACCGGCGGCAAGGATTTCATCATCGCGCATCCATCGGCGGACCCGAAGGCGGTGGCGGTGGCGATCGCGCGTGGCGGCTTCGAGTACCAGGGGCAGAAGTGTTCGGCGGCGAGCCGGGCTTATATCCCGAAGTCGATGTGGAACGAGGTCCGCGACCGCACGGTAGGCATCATCGAGGACATCCGGATGGGAGACGTCCGCGACTTCCGGAACTTCATGGGCGCGGTGATCGACCAGAAGTCGTTCGACAAGATCAGCGGCTACCTGGCCGACGCGAAGCAGAACGCGCGGGTGATCGCCGGCGGCAACGCCCAGGGGGAGACGGGCTATTTCATCGAGCCGACGCTGGTCGAGGCGCCGTCGCCCGACTACCGGCTGCTGTGCGAAGAGATTTTTGGCCCGGTGGTGACGGTGTGGGTCTACGACGACGCGAAGTGGAGCGAGACGTTAGGCATCGTGGACGAGACGTCGCCGTACGCGCTGACCGGCGCGGTGTTCGCCAACGACCGCTCGGCGGTCCACGAGGCGGCGACCCGGCTCCGGAATGCGGCCGGCTACTTCTACATCTACGACTAGGCGACGGGCGCCGGGGTGGGCCAGCAGCCGTTTGGGGGCGCCCGGGCATCGGGCACGAACGACAAGGCGGGCTCGAAGTGGAACCTGATGCGCTGGGTGAGCCCGCGCAGCGTGAAGGAAACGCTGGTACCGCCGACGGACTATCGGTATCCGTTCCTGGCGGCGGAGTAACTGGTGGTGGTTAGTGGTTATTGGTACTGAGTACCAGTATTGAGTTACAGGTACCCAGTACCGATAACCACCAACCACTGTCCCACACTATGGCCTCTTACCGCTTCGTAACCTGCGACGTTTTCACGAAAGTCCGATTCGGGGGCAACCAGCTCGCGGTGCTGCCCGACGCGCGCGGGCTGTCGGACGAGCAGATGGCGTCGATCGCGCGCGAGTTCAATTACTCGGAAACGACGTTCGTTCTGCCGCCTCGAGATCCGGCGAACACTCGTTATGTGCGCATCTTCACCCCCGGCGGTGAGCTGACCTTTGCCGGTCACCCGACGGTCGGGACGGCGCATGCCCTGGCTGCCCTCGGCGAGATCGAGCTGACAGGACCCGAAACGCGGATCGTGCTCGAAGAGAAAGTCGGGCCGATCCCGGTCGTCATCCGCTCGAAGGACGGCCAGCCCGTGCACTGCCAGTTCGCGGTGGCACAATTGCCGGAAGTCGTCGCCCCGATGCCGCCGCCGGCAACGCTGGCGGCCATCCTGTCCATCGATGAGAACGACCTGCTCGACGACGGCTGGCCGGCGCAGGTGGTCTCGTGCGGGACACCGTTCGGGCTCGTACCGGTCCGGAACCGGACCGTGGTGGCGAAGTCGCGCATCAACCTCGACCTGCACCAGCGGCACCTGATGAAGACGCCCGGCGAGATGGTGATGATCTTCGCCCTAGACCCGGAAGACCCGCGTCACGACGTGCGCGCCCGGATGTACGCCCCGGGGATCAACATCGCCGAAGACCCGGCGACCGGCAGCGCCTGCGCAGCGTTAGGCGGCTACCTCGGCGATCGCGCGTCGGGCGACGGGGCACTGCGCTGGGTGGTGGAACAGGGCTACGAGATGGGCCGGCCAAGCCTCATTGAACTCGAGGCGGATCGCGCCGCCGGCCGCATAACGGCCGTGCGCGTGGGCGGGGCGACAGTAATGGTGTCGGAGGGTCGAATTACCCTTTGAGGTTCACGCTATTTGATGTGGGTGGATGAGTGATTCGCGAAAGACAAACCGCCAAGGACGCCAAGTGACGCCGAGGTCACACCATCAGGTCTGGAACACATCGAGACGCGGTCGAAAAAACGTGGTCCCCCATTTCCTGCAGCCTCACCTCGCCGACCTGACGTCGCGCAACCTTGGCGTTCTCGGCGTCCTTGGCGGTGAAAGCATGGTGCAGAATCACGCTACGACTCTGAACGACTGAACAAACTGGTAGCCCCAGTAATCCGATCCTCAAGCCGCCGGCTTCGGCTTAACAAATGCTTTCGCAAACGAATAGCATACGAAGCCGATCACGAGGAAGTTGATCACGTTCCCGATGATGTTGCCGATCAGCATCTTCGGCCCATCGGCTCCGGCTGAAGTCAGCGGGATGTACCAGTCCTTCCAGTTCCCACCGGTAGCGGCTGTGGCAAGGTTCACGACCGGCATGATCACGTCATCGACCACCGATGTGACCAGCTTGTTCAACGCCAGGCCAAGGATGACGGCGATCGCCAGTCCGATGATGTTGTCCTTGACCAGGAATGCCTTGAAGTCCTTCCACATTTTCCGCCTCTCAGGTGAGGGACGAGGCGAAACATAGGTCGAGAATTGGTGGTTGGATATTGGTTACCTGAACCGAGTATTGGTGCGGCCCTGTTGCCGCTAGAATCTCGCTTCGAGGTAAAGATCGAAGCGAAATCGCTTGCTCGGGTAAATACCGCGGGCAAGATCGGCGCGGACCAGGCCGTCCATGAACGACATTCCCACACCAGCGCCGGACATCGGGCGGCCCGGATGGCTCCACATCGAGCGCGGACCGGCCCATCCGATGTCGCCAAACACGACACCACGAGCGGCGGCTATTCCGCGACCGATCTCCAGTCTCGAGAGCCAATACGTCTCCCCGCCTTGCGTCCCGGGACGCTGACCGCGGACGGTTTCGGTTCCGCCGAGCAGGAACTGTCGCTGCACCGGCGCCTGGTCGGAGATGCCGGCGCCGACCGTCAACGACGCAGCTACTCGCTGACCGAACCCGCGCGACACCGTCAGGTCGACGGCAGCTCGCGAGTACAGCCCGCCGTCCACGCTGTCGGCACCCGGATCAAACAGCCCACCCTCGAGGCGCAACTCGCTGAACGCGCGCCACCCCTGGGGATCGAGGCCGGCACTTCGAACATCACGGATCGCGAGACCGGCGACATTGCCCCGCGTGGCAACGATGTTCTCAGCGAACTCCGTTCCGGTTCCCATGGCGTGCGCGAGGCTGAACGCCGTCGTCACCTCGGCTTCGCTGTGATGTTCGGCGAAGAACCGCGTCGTCAGGCTCCCGTCGGAGATGGACCTGGTGAGGTCGAGTCCCGCGCTCCGATAGTAGAATCCATCATCCCGGCCGAACAGGAACGCGCCGAGCCCGGCGCCGAAGGACAGCGGCGCTCCCCAGTCGCTGACGACCGCCAGGCGCCGGTAACCGGCCAGCCGCCACGTGGTACGGCCGTTGCTGCGGGATCCCCCGAGCTCGACGTTAGGCGACCAGTCACCGGCGCCAATCCTGGCCGATCCGTCGATCGCGTATCCCTTCCCGAGCTCGGTCGAGGCCGCGATCCCCGTCGAGAGCCCTTCGACACGGTTGTACCGGGTCATCGGGAGCCCGTACTGGTACGTCAACGGACGCGGTGACCATGCCGATTGCAGCGAAAAGTCGAGTGCCTTGAGCAATTCATCCCGTTCGCCTGAGCCGAAAATGTCCTCACCCGAGTCGTAGATCGACGCGGAGAGATCGGGCGATGTGAGCAGGACCGTCGAGTCGCAGGGGACGCGGACGTTCATCTGCAGCGCGCCCTCGTATCGATCCCAGGCGCGCGTGTACGAGCCCGTGGCGGCGCATTCCTGTTCCCGCCGGCGCGCCCGGCGTTCAGCCGCGTCGCCCGCCGCGCGCGCAACCGCCCGGTTCCTGGCGCGGCGTTCCTCCCGGGTGAGGGAGTCGTAGGACGTCGTGTCACCGCCGAAAAGCGAGTCCCAGACCGAGCGTGGCGGCGGTTTCAGCGCGGGCATGGCTTCGGGGCCGTTCACGCTGGCGTACGAAAATGATTCCTCGATACGGACCGGTACGCGCATGAAGCTCGCCTGGGCCTTGGCCTCGGCGTACTGCGTGCGCGGGAGCCAGAAGCGGCCGCCGAACAATCCGTATTCGATCGTGACCGCTTCGAGGTTGGCCTTGAGTGGTGACATCAACCCGCGGACCCAGCCGGGGATGTCGTCCTCCTCCTCGAGCTCGCGAAGTTCGTTCATGCCGCCGCTGCGTGAGGGATCTTCCCGGGACCGTTGCGACTCTTCCTTCGCCACGGCCCAGATGTCCATCGGCGCGGAAAACCGGTAGACGGCTCGCACGAGCTGTCCGCTGGAGTTGTCGAACCAGAACGATCCGACCGAGAGCCGCCATTCAGGGCGCCGCGGCTCCACGCGCAGCTCACGCAGCGTGATGCGATTCCCGCCGGGGAGCGTGAAGATGAGCGAGTCGCCGCTCGAGTAGCGGTAATATGCCTCCGAGCCTAACGCGATCGGGTGGACGAGCTCGCGGTCGTCGACTTCGGCGCGAGCGAGCCCGTTGCCGCCGATCCAGAGCGCTTCCTTGCCGGGATAATACGGCACCGGCGTGATCATCCCGCCCTCGAAGTCAGCCTTGCCGCCAAACGCGGGGGCGACTGACCGCTCCCCCGTGATTTCGACCAGGGCGCCCTGCTCGCGGCTCCATCGTACGCGTGAGGCAACTTCCGTTCGGAAGAGCAGTCGTTCGCGGCCGATCGCGCGAAAGCCGAGCCCGACCGACACGCGCTGGTACGCCTTGGCGTCGTAGGACTGCAGGCTGGAATCCTGGCGCAGCCTGGCGGCGCGTGCGCGGTAGAGAAGGTCCCTCGCACCGGGGTCGGCGAACGCAGTCCGCTCGAGTTCGGCGGTTACAGAGTCCCGCCGCGGCGGACGCCGCCTGTCATCGTCGGATCCACGGCGTATCGACTCCTCGATGACGATGTTGAGGGAGTCGCGGCGCCGCTGTCTCAGGCTGTCCTCGCGGGTCTGGGGCGCGATCTTGACGGGCACCTGCAGTGCCAGGGAC
>CBIHMX010000112.1:0-7319 GCA_966211115.1 uncultured Gemmatimonadaceae bacterium
GGTGCACACCCGTGCCTCGCAGGCACGCGCCGCTATCAGTCGGCTTCGCGCAACAGCGCCTCGAGATCGAGGGCCTCGGTCGTCATGTGCAACGTGCCGTCGGGGTTCATTGGCCACTCGTCGCGCGGGCGGTCGCGATACAACTCGATGCCGTTCCGGTCCGGATCGGCGAGATAAATCGCCTCGCTGACGCCGTGGTCACTCGCGCCCTGGAGCGGGATGCCGCTGTCAACGAGTCGCTTGAGGATGTTGGCCAAATCCTTTCGTGTCGGAAACCGGATGGCGACGTGATAGAGACCGGTCGAGCGGGCCGGCGGCGGACCCGCGTCGCGACTGTGCCACGTATTCAGCCCGATATGATGGTGGTAGCCACCCGCGGAGACAAAGGCGGCGGAGTCCCCGTACATCGCCATCAGTTCGAATCCCAGCACGCCGCAGTAGAACTCGAGCGCCTTGTCAATGCTGGACACCTTCAGGTGCACATGGCCGATGTCGGTGCCTGGCGGGATCGTGCCGGCCGAGGCGTACTTTGCGTTGAGCGGATGCATGTAAGGAAAGCGATGGCAGATGGCGGATAACAGAATCGAACTTTGGGGATCTGGGAGCACAAGACACGCGAGCGATCGGTCCTTCAAGGAACGACGTGCACGAGGCTGGGTAGCTTGGGCGTCCTCACGGGAGACTCGATGCGAGTGATCGCGTTGTCGCTGGGACTCAGCCTGAGTACCGCCACGCTTACCGTTCTCGGTGCACAGGGGACGGCGACGGTGTCGGGTGCCATACGCGACGAAGCCGGTGCGCCGGTCCGGGAAGTGCTGGTAGTCGTTGATCCAGATTCCCTGAGTCTTCGCACGAGGACAGGCGCTGACGGCACCTATCGCATCACGGTGCCCACCGGTCGGTTCGAAGTCCGCGTCGTCCGCATCGGCTACCGGCCACAGTCCCGCACGATCGACGTCACTGGATCCGCCCTGGAACTGAACATCACGCTCCAGAGCGTGGCCATTCCGCTCGCGACCGTCGCGGTGCGCGTGTCCAGGCCGGGGCTGCATGGCACGGTCGTGACGAGGGGCATCGAGTTGCTGCCTCACGAGCCACGTGCATTGCGCGGCGCGACTATCGAGGTGCTCAACGAGCCGTTCCGGGTGAAGTCCGAAAACAACGGGAGTTTCAGCGTCCCGCAGCTCGCCGTGGGATCGCATACGGTCCTCGTCACGCTCGATCGTTATGCAACGGCCATGGTGCCGGTCACGATTCCACCGGAGGGTGGCATCGAATTGACGTTTACGCTCGACTCGTTGTATGCCGATTACCAGTTCCGTGAGCAGGACCAGCTACGGCAGATCAGCCGCCGGTTCCTGTACGCCCGCAGTCCAGCCACGTTTGTCTCCGCCCATGAACTCGATCAGGACGCGAAGGACCTGCGGGATGGGCTCCGGTTCGCCCACTCGGTTCTTTCGCGCGGCATCATCCTGATGGGCGCGAGCGCCAGGATCTACATCGACGGCAAGCCGCAGCCGATGCTGCAGCTACAGGACATCAAGATGAACGACATGGACATCCAGGGCATTGAAGTGTATCCGTCGAACAGCCTGCAGACCGATGGCGGCGTGGTCCCCGGGATCGAAGGCCCCATATTCTCCGGCGGTGAGCGGGGCCGAGGTTCGTTCAGCAAGCGGACGCTGTCGCGGAGCCGGGGCAATAGAGTCGTGCTGGTAATGATCTGGACGTCCAGGGGGCGATAGTCTGCCGCGGGCTGAGATGTTCCGGATGGTCGCGGCCGGTCAACAGCCGGGAACTGCGAGTCACCGCGCATGAACGCGAATGAATCGAGTGTATTCGAGACGTCGTAGTTCCGTCGGCGTGAGTCTCGAGGGTGCCACAGGATCGGCCAGGGGCTTCTGTATCAAGCAATGCGTAGATTCTTCCTTTACGACTGTGCCGCGGCTTTTGCCCCGTGCCCCGTGCCCTTGCCCCATCTGCCTCTGCGGTTCAACCACTGGACGAACCCAGTAACGACAGGAGCCATCATGATTAACGCACCGATGAATCGACGCGGATTCCTGAAACACACGTCGACGGCCGTCGCGTTAGGCGCGGTCCTGCCGGGCACGGCGGAGACCGCCTTTCCGGCTCCGGCCATCCAGACGCGGACCGTCAAACCCGTTGTCATCTCGGACTTCTCCGGCTTCAGCCACCGCAACGGCGGTACGGACAACGCGGTCGAGCGCGCGTTCAGGCGCATGACGGAAGGCAAGGATGTGCTCGACGCGCTGATCGAGGGCGTCAACATCCCCGAGCTGGACCCGGAGGAAACCGGCGTCGGCTACGGGTCGCTGCCTAACGCTGACGGCGTCATCCAGCTCGATGCCTCCTGCATGCATGGCCCGAAGAAGCGGGCCGGTGCCGTCGCCGCCATCGAAGGCGTGCGCACGCCTTCCATCGTGGCGCGGATGGTGGCCGACCATACCGACCACCACCTGCTCGCCGGCCAGGGGGCCCGGGAATTCGCCCGCGCCATGGGCGTCGGCATCGAGGAAGACCTCAATACCGCCCGCTCCCGCCAGCTCTGGCTGGAGTGGCGTCGCCGGCTCGATCCCGATCACTGGCTCGACCCGAATGGGCCGCCTCGCCGCCCACCGCCTCACGAGCGCGATCCCGGTTTCGCCGATCGGGCCCTCCAGGCGGGACTCTCCATGGTCCGCGACGGGCTGATCCCGGAAGGAAGCTTCTGGGGAACCATCAACTGCAACGGCATCGGGCCTAACGGGGACATCTGCGGCGTCACGACCACGAGCGGCCTGGCCTGGAAAATCCCCGGACGCGTCGGCGACTCTCCGATACTGGGCGCCGGGCTCTATGTCGACAACGATGTCGGCGCCGCCGGATCGACCGGGCGCGGAGAGGCGAACCTGTTCAACCTCAGCTCCTTCCTGATCGTGGAGTCGATGCGGCGAGGCATGGCACCGAAGGACGCGGGCATGGAGGCACTCCGGCGCATCAAGGCCAACACGGTGGAACGCCGTCTGCTCAACAGCGGCGGCAACCCGAACTTCAACATCCGGTTTTTTGTCCTCAACAAGCGCGGCGAAGCAGCCGGTGTCGCCATGTACCATTCGGGTGAAACCAAGTACGCTTTGTGCGGTGAAAACGGCGCCTCATCACCCGAACTGGAACCTCTCCTGCCGGGGAACCCGTCTGACTAGCATGTAACCCGCAGGGCCTCCTTTACGTAGGACAGGCTATGCAACAGCCGCAGGAAGTCAGAATCGAGACGTCACCAACCGGGGGCGTGCAAATCATCACCCCCCGGGCGGACCTCCCCATGCGTCCCCTCACGAATCGCGAGATGGACGCGATTCGCGAACGCCGCAGCGACATCTCCAGCCAGCTGACCTGGGCCATGGAGCGCCGGAACAACATGTTCGCGGAGAAGTACGCAGCGCCGGCCGCCGCCCAGCAGGGATACCTGGGCCAGATCCAGCTCCTCGATCAGCGTATCGTTGCCATCGAGCGCGACATGGAAGAATCCGGCCGCATGCTGCGAACCGGCCTGACCGTGGACAACGGCACCCCACTCGTCGCCCAGCCCGACCGTGGATTCGAGGGCATGAGCGAAGATGCGCAGATCGCAATCGGCGTCTCGTTCTCGCTGTTCTTTCTCCTGCCGCTGGCCATCGGCATGACGAGACTCATGTGGCGGCGCGCTCGACGAAAGGACACGGCGCGGCCTTCGCCAGAAAACGACGCCCGGATGGAGCGCCTCGAACAGGCCGTCGACGCCATTGCCATCGAGATCGAACGCGTTGGCGAATCCCAGCGCTACCAGCAGAAAGTGCTGGCCGAGGCGAACATGATGCCGGCGATGAGTTCATCGCGCGCCCCAGATCCGGTCCGCATCTCCGACTACTCGCGCGACGGCTGATATCACGCTCAGTGACGACGGTCACATGCCGGCCGGCTCCTCGGCTGGCTCGACCGCAACGCTGGCGGACAATTTCGGTGGGGGCGAACCGCTCAGGTGTCAGACGGGTAGTGGGTCTGTCCATGCCCTGATAGCATTCGTCCATACCGACCAGGCGCGCTGATGCTCCGAACACTGGCTCTCTTCCCGGCGTTGTTCTGCTGCCTGATAGCGTGCAGCTCCGATGACATCGTTGACCCGCCCACGAACGGGAATCCTCCGGTCAATCCTCCCGGCAATCCGCCGGAAAATCCGTCGCCGGGCTTTTCCGTTCTCACGTTCCTGAACGGATCGCAGAGCACCGCCTTCAACCAGGTCCGCGACGTCGCGGTCGATGCCACGGGCAACATCTACGTCACCGGCGGCACCTCGGACCCGAATTTTCCCACCACGCCTAACGCTTTCCAGCGGTCGTTCGGGCAGGGGCAGTCGTCCACCTCGACAGGTTCCCAGGGCAACTGGGACGTGTTCGTCATGAAAATTTCCGCCGGCGGCCAGCTCCTCTGGTCGACGCTCCTCGGCGGAGGCAATTACGATCGAGCGTACGCGCTCGAGGTGGACGCCAGCGGCGTCTATGTCGGCGGGCGGGCCGGGAGCGGCTTCCCCACCACGGCGGGCGTGATCCAGCCTGGCTTTGCGGGAGACAACGTGGTCTCCTCGACTTACGGAAAGCAGGATGGGTTCATCGCCAAGCTGTCGCTGGACGGTACGTCGCTGGTGTGGGCGACGTACTTCGGCGGCCCGGCCGACGAATTCCTGCGGGACATTGTCGTCGGCCAGAACGGCGACGTCCATCTCGCGGTTTCCATCGCGAAGGCGTCATTCCCACACATAACGCCGGCGGCGTATCAGGCCAACCATCGTGGGTCGAGCGACGGCGCCGTTTGCCGGCTCGACGCCGCGGCGACGATCATCCGCTGGTGCACGTACGTGGGCGGCTCGGGCCACGACGGGGAGGCGCCCAGCGTCAGGCTAGATGCCTCCGGGAACGTGTATTACCTGCAGAGCCTGTCCTCGGCGGACGCGCCGGTGACCTCCGGCGCCATGCAGCCGCATCCTGGTGGAGACGTTGACCAGCACCTCTCGAAGTTCTCTCCACAGGGGTCCCTGATATTCGCCACCTACTTTGGCGGCAGCGGAAGGGACGGTGGAGAAACGCATAACCTGTGGGTCACGCCTGGTGGCGAATCATACCTTGCCGCACGTACGACATCGTCAAACCTGCCCACGACGAGTGGCGCCCTGCGGCGAACGTTGTCCGGGAACTCCGACGCGTTCGTCGCCCGGATTTCCTCCGATGGGGGACAGCTCCTCGCGTCAACGTATCTCGGCGGCAGTGGCAATGACGAGGCGCAAGGACTCGGCTTCGATGGCGACGGCAACGTCGTCGTGTCCGGCGGAACCTTCAGCAGCGATTTCCCCGGACTCACGGATGCTCCGCAGGCCGTGAAGGCCGGTAGCCAGGATGGGTTCGTAGCGCTGCTACCGCCCGGATTGGGGAGTGTACGCGCCACGTTTATCGGCGGTGGATCCGACGACTTCGCGCGGGCGGTCGCGTTTGACGCCATGCGAAATACGGCATATACCGGCGGCGTCACCGGGTCCACCGACTTCCCGACCAACGCGGCTTCCTTCCTGCGGCACCACTCCGGGGCGGAAGACGCCTTCCTTGCCGGGTGGCGGCTGCGCTGACGGAAACGCATCCCTTCTCTTGACAGCTACAGAACGGTGACACACTCTTCTGTCGAAAGCGACAGGAACACCGATCCGGAGCTGCCGTGCCGCCCAAACCGCCGACTGATGCCCTGCGCGGGTCGTTGGACCTGCTGGTCCTGAAGACCCTCTCCCTCACCCCGATGCACGGGTGGGGCATCAGCCAGCGCATCCAGCAGTTCTCCGAGGGCATGCTGGAGGTCAACCAGGGGTCGCTCTACCCTGCCCTGCAACGGATGGAAAAGTCGGGCCTGATCACCAGTGCCTGGGGGGTTACCGATAACAATCGGCAGGCCCGCTTCTACCGCATCACCGCCAGCGGGCGTCGCGCGTTAGGCACGGAGCTCGACGCCTGGCGCGCCTTTTCGGCCGGCCTCGAGGCCGTTCTGCGCGCCACCTGACCGGCAGATCACGTGAGCTGGATCCACGGCGCCATCACGCGCGCTCGCCTCCTGGCCGGCCGGCGCGCCACCGATTCGCGCATGAACCGGGAATTTGCGTTCCACGTCGACATGGAAGCGCAGCGGCTCATGCGCGAAGAGCAGCTCATGCCTGACGAGGCACGCCGCCGCGCCCTCGTCGCGTTCGGCCCGGCCGAGTCGCACCGGGAAGCATTACGCGACGGCCGCGGGGTCAGCTGGTTCAGCGGCCTCGCCCTCGATCTCAGGCTCGGCGTGCGCGTGCTCCGGAAATACCCGGGCCTGACCATCGTCGGCGTCGTGGGCATGGGCATGGCCGTGGCCATCGCGACGTTCATGTTCACGATGGTCGAACTGGCGATGCGTCCGGTGCTGCCCCTCCCCGGCGGCGAGCGCATCGTCGGCATACGCGCCTGGGACCTGCGCGAACGTGCGGCGGCGAACGCGACGCCTCACGATTACGCCACGCTGCGCGCGACGCTCGAGACCATGGAATCGGTCGGCGCATTCCGCATGGCCGAGCGGAACCTCATTCTCGCGGACAGCAGCGGTGGCGAAGTGTTCACCGCCGAGATGACGGCATCGGCATTCACGGTCACGGGCGTCGCACCAATGCTCGGGCGCGCGTTCATCGAAGCGGACGAAGTCGTCGGCAACGCCAGGGTTCTCATCATCTCGCATGAACTCTGGCAGACGCGCTTCCAGTCCAGCCCGTCGATACTCGGCGTCACCGTCAGGCTGGGCGGCGAGCCTCACGCGATCGTCGGCGTCATGCCCGAGGGTTACGCCTTCCCCGTCTCGCAGGATGTCTGGACGCCGCTCCGGCTGGGACCGTCGCAGTTTGCGCCCGGCACCGGTGGCGGCGTCGCCATCGTCGGCAGGCTGGCCCCAGGCATGACGATCGAGGCCGCCCAGGCCGAGGTCTCGACCATCGGCCGCCGACTGGTTGCCGAACAGCCCGTGCTGCGCGCGGATCAGGAACTGCAGATCGTGAATGTCCCAAGGCTCCTTGGCATCGGCATCGCCTCGGAAGGCGAGAACCTGAGCTTTCTCCCGCTGGTCTTCCCGCTCATCCTGGTGCTGGTCTGCGTCAACGTGGCCACCCTCGTGTACGCGCGGACCGCGGCGCGACACACCGAGATCGCCGTCCGTGCTTCGTTAGGCGCCAGCCGGGGGCGCATCATCGGTCAACTGTTCGCCGAAGCGCTGGTGCTGTCCTGCGC
>CBIHMX010000113.1:0-7280 GCA_966211115.1 uncultured Gemmatimonadaceae bacterium
CGCTCATCCACGTCGCGGCGATCATTGTCTCCCAGGTCCGGATGGGAAGCGTGGTCCCCTGGCTCTTTGCCAATCATCCGATGGGGAGCCCGCGCACGCCCGCCGGATACACATGGAGCCTCGGGCTGCTCTATGCGGTGTGGCTGTTGATTGTCGTCCTGCTCTATTTCGCGTGTCGGTGGTACGCCGCGGTGAAAGCCCAAAATCCCACGGGCTGGTTGAAGTATCTCTAGGGCGGACAAGGGCCTACGGCGAACTCGGGCGTTATCTCACAGCGATTTTGTGGCCGGTTCGCGGCGAGTGAAGTACGTTTGGCATCCCACTCGGTTAGAGGTACGTGAACGTGGCATCGAAAGCAGCAAAACCGCCGGGAGCGAACGGACCGGCGCCGGAATCCGCGCCGGAAAGCCTGGACCAGGTGCGTGACATCCTTTTTGGCGGGCAGATGCGAATGGTCGACGCTCGCTTGCAGGGGCTCGAATCACGACTGCAGCAGGAACAGGCATCGATGCGCGCGGCGTTCAGCCGCGAACTGTCGGAAGTCGACGTCGCAATGAAGAAGAATGTTGCGCAACTCAACGACCGTCTGGCCGCGGAGAAAACGAAGCGCGCCGAAGACCTCAAGGCCCTGTCGGTCGACCTGAGGGAATTGATGAAGGGTCTCGAGCGACGTCACCAGTCGCTCGAGGAGGCCGCATCGCTGGCCGACGCCGAATTGCGCGACCACTTGCTGAAGCAGAGTGCGGTGCAATCGGCGGAGCTGGCCAGGACCGCCGATCGCCTGTCGATGCAGCTCGAACTGGTCGCGACCGCCATGCAGACGGAGAAGCTCGACACGGCGGCACTCGCTGCAGGCCTCACCGAGCTGGCGAATCGACTAACTGGTAATGGAGCGAACGCCAGACGCGCCTCGAAGAGTTGACGGGTTGGCGGACGCTTCCTCGACGCCCGGGCCCGGACCGCTCGACAACGGCGGGCGATCGGCCAGCGACCTTGCCGCGCTGCGGCGTATCCTGGTCGGCCCGGAACAGCACCGCCTCGAGGAACTGGAGTCCGAACTCCACGAGAGGAAGCTGACCGCCGCGGACGTCGCCGAGCACCTTCCGGAGGCGATCATGCTCCGCGGGCAGCGCGACCGGCAGATTGGTCGGGCGCTGGCGCCGACGGTGGAAACCGCGCTCAGCGAGTCGATTCGCCGGAACCCGCGCGAGATCGCGACCGCGATATTCCCCGTGCTCGGTCCCGCGATCCGCAAGGCCATCGCCGAGACGATGGCGACGCTGGTGAGGTCGATCAACAGTGCGGTCGAGCATTCGTTCTCGGCGCGGGGCATCCGTTGGCGCATCGAATCGTGGCGCACCGGCGTGCCCTACGCGCAGGTCGTCATCAGGCATGCGCTGGTCTATCGCGTCGAGCAGGCGTTCCTGATTCACTCGGAAACGGGACTGCTGCTGTCACACGCGACGGCGCACGACCTTCAGGTGCCTGACGCGGACATCATCTCGGGCATGATGACCGCGATCCAGGACTTCGTGCGCGACTCGTTCCGCCCAGGCGAAGGAGCAACGTTGCGCACCTTCTCCGTGGGAGAGCACACGGTGCAGGTAGAGCCCGGGCCGCTGGCTCAGTTGGCGCTCGTCATTCGCGGTCAGGCACCGGATGCCGTGCTGCACAAGCAACAGGACGTGCTCGAAACCATTCACGTCCAGTTCGCGACGTCGTTGACCGGATTCACGGGGGAGACGGCGCCGTTCCAGTCGGCGCAGTCGATGCTTGAAGAATGCCTGGAGACGGTGGTGGACACCGGGACGCCCCGTACCGGTCGGCAGCTCTGGTTGCGATGGGCCATTCCCGCGCTGGTGGTCGTGCTGGCCGCACTCTTTGTCACGGTGCGTTCAAACGCGCGATTCAATCGCGCGGTCACTGCACTCGACAGCGAGCCCGGCCTGGTCGTGATCGACGCCAGTAAGCAGTGGGGCCGATGGCGGATCTCGGGCTTGCGTGATCCGGGTGCTCGCCAGCCCGCTGTCGTGCTGACCGGGCTGGGTCTCACCCCTCGATCGATCAACGAGCGATGGGAACCCTATTTGTCACTCGACAGCACGGTGGTGGTGTCGAGAGCTCGCGAGGCGCTGGCCCTTCCCGCGTCGACCTCACTCAGCCTGTCCGTTGACACGCTGCGGGTGTCTGGCGTCCTGGCCCTGCGGTCGATCACGCCGCCGGTGTCGCTTCCTCTCGGCGTGTCGCACGTTTCGTTCGACGCCGTGCGCGTCGAATTGCCGCCCGCGCTGGATTCCATCCGCGATGTATTGAACGCGAGCCGGGTTCTCTTTGGACCAGGTTCGGCGGAAGTGCCGGCCGCTGCTCGTGCTGGTGTGATGGCCGCGGCGCGCGGCTTTCGCGTGCTCGACGACAGCCTGTCCGCTCACGGCGCCGAGGCCGTCCTGACGCTGGTCGGTCGAACCGACCCCACCGGCACGGACGATGCGAACCAGGCGCTCGCGCAGTGGCGCGTCGACCGCGTGGCAGCGATCTTCGCGTCGGCAGGTGTTCGCGCGCAGCGATTGCGGGCCGAGGCGCTGGCGACGTCCCGGCCACTCAACGCCACCGATCGCGACGAGCAGACACGAATCAACCGCAGCGTATCGTTCGAGGTGACGGTATCGCCGCGAACGGCGGCCGCCAGGAGGCCATGATGGTGCAGAAGAAGATCTGCATGGTGGGCGTCTACGGGACCGGGAAGACCTGTCTTGTTCAGCGCTTTGTGCATTCGCTCTTCTCGCCGCGCTACCTCAGTACCGTTGGCGTGAAAATCGACCGGAAGAATGTCGCCGTGCGAGGCGAACCGGTCACGCTGATGCTCTGGGACCTCGAGGGTCGCGAGGGTGTGCGTGACGTGAACCCGAGTTACGTGCGCGGCGCCCATGGTCTCATTTTCGTCGTTGATGGAACCCGGCGCGAGACGTTCGACCAGGCGTTCGAAATCCGCGACGCCGTGTCGAGTCACGTGGGGCAGATCCCCGCCGTTCTGGCGTTCAACAAGGCCGACCTCACGGCCGACTGGACACTGACGGGGGCGGACGAGGAGAGTGTTTCTTCGCACGGCCTTCACGGGATTCGCACAAGCGCCAAATCCGGTGAAGGCGTTGAGGCGACCTTCCAGTGGTTGGCGGAAGCCACCCACCCGCAGCCTGGAGGCTGACATGACGACCACGCGCCCGACACAGGTCACCATCGATGCCTACGGCCTGACGGACACCGGCAAGGTTCGCAAGGAGAACGAGGACCACTTCCTCGTGGCCGATGTCAGCAAAAGGGTCGACATGCTGTGCGGCAGCCTGTCGCTGGAGGCGCTGAACCACCGGGTCGGTACCAGCGGGGCGCAGTTGCTCGTCGTGGCTGACGGCGTGGGTGGAGGTCCGGACGGCGACCTGGCCAGCGAGCGTACCGCGGCCGCGGTCCTGACGTACGTGGGGAAGACCGCCGGCTGCTTTCATGGTCTCGGCGTCGACCGCGAGCACGAGTTGTTAGGCGCCCTCGAGGAGACGGTCCACGAGGTGCACCGACAGCTTGTCGACGAGGCCGGAGGTCCGCAACGCAAGGCGCCGGCGACGACCGTGACGCTCGTGCTCCTGGTCTGGCCGCGCGCCTACCTCATTCACGTGGGGGACAGCCGCGCCTACGTTCGCCGGCGAGGCCGCGTTCAGGCCCTCACCCGCGACCAGACCTTCGGTGAATACATGGTCTCGGCCGGCGCCTGGACGGAGGAACAGGCCGCCAGTAGCCGCACCGCGGAAACGCTCGCCAGCGCGGTCGGTGGCAGCGAGCTGGCGCCGACCGTTGGCCTCGTCGACCTCGAGCCCGGTGACAGCCTCATGCTGTGCACCGACGGCCTGACCAAACACGTGAGCGACGAGCGGATTGGCGACGTGCTCGCGATGCCGGTCACGTCGAAGGAGATGGTGACGCTGCTGGTGGCCGACGCGCTCGCCGCGGGAGGCAGCGACAACGTCTCGGTGATCGTGGCGCAAGCGACGGTGTGACGCGTCCGATCGACGATCGGTGCCGCGCGGCGACCGTGGGTACCGACCATGCCGATCGTCATTCATCCGTCGTATCGGTCGTCAACGTTCGCAGATACTCGCGATCCCACGCCGCTGGAATGCTTTCGCGGGGCGAATACGGACCGGGCGCATACACGCGTGACATCACGCCCAGCTGGCTCTGTTCGCAGATGTGCCAGTCCTGCCGGTTCGTGCGGTCCCAGAACTCCTCGGCGTCGGCAATGTTGTAGCCGGGTTGGGATGGCGCATCGGGATGGACCATCCACTCACAGGTAACCAGGCTTTCGGTCGCGGAGCGAGGGGTGACCGTGTAGTAGACGGCGTAATCCGGGTGCAGGCTCAGCATCATCGCCGGGAACAGCGTGTAGTAGAATGCCCGTGAACGGTCGTCAGGCGACAGGTCGCCTAACGGGATGGCGCAGGCCCGGCCGCTGATGGTCGCGCTTTCGTGTGGCGCCTTGATCTCCATGTACCCGCCAAGGAATGCGCCTTCGGTCAGGTCGTTTGCGCCACTGGTATAGGGAAGCTTCGCCGTCAGTTCGGGGTGAATCGTCGGGCAGTGGAGACACTCGCTGTAGTTCTGCATGATCAGCTTCCAGTTCGCGCGTACGTCGTAATCGATCCGGCGAACGCTGACCAGCGACGGCAGGTGGAAGCGGGTGAAGCGACCCTGCACCGGCGCAAATGCTTCGGCGAGCGGTTCAGGATTGGCGCCGAGGTTGACGAACAGGAAGCCTTCCCACTCACTGATCGCCGCCGAGTGAAGTGGATAGTCGGCGATGTCGAAATCGGGAGTTCCGGCCATGTGGGGCGCGCCGATCAGCCGACCATCGAGCCGATACGTCCACGCGTGATAGGGGCACTGGATCGTTTCGGACAACGTTCCCTGTGATGCAGTGCACAACCGCGTGCCCCGGTGCCGGCAGACGTTGTAGTGCGCGCGGATTTCCCCTGACCGATCGCGAACGATGATCAGGCTTTCCCCGGCAATCGCGGCCAGGCGGTAAGATCCCGGTTGTACGAAATCCCTGGCGCGCCCCACGCAGATCCAGTGGCGCGCAAAGACCTGCTCCTGCTCCCGTTCGAAGATTTCCGCCGAGCGGTAATATTCGCCGGAGAGGGTACGGGCCCCCGCCTGGTAACTGTCGGTTGTCCGTTGAAAGACGGTCATAACCGTTTCCCTTTTTTGGGTGTAACGATAACGACAGATACTGCAGGAACGCGGGGAACACCGATGACGGATGGCCACGGGTACTGCTTTGGTGAGAACCTGGACACCACCTTGTGCTGGGAGCTTCAGCGGTCCGGTGGTGTCCAGGTTCTCACCAATGCAGTGCCGTGACAATCCGTAAATCAGCGTTTTCCGTGTTCAAGCACTACCCGCTGCATCGTCCCTGAGAGGTAACGAGAAGTGAAGGATCTCTGGATACCAAGAATTGCAATAGTCTCAATAGCCATCGTCCTTGCCGGCTTTTTCGCCGGTAACGGGATAGTTCGGGCGCGGCTTGGCGATCGTTATGTGACGGTGAAAGGAATCTCGGAACGCGAAGTCGTTGCCGACCTGGCCATCTGGCCACTTCGCCTCGTGGTCGCCGACAACGACCTCGGTCGTGCGCAAACTCGGTTGCAATCGAACGTACAGGAAATCTTCCGTTTCCTCGTCCGTAACCAGATCGACACGACGCAGGTGACGCTGCAGGACTTCGGTGTCGTGGACGCGCTGGCGAACGAATACCGGCAGGCCGGTGAAGCCAGCAACCGGTACATCATCCGCCAGGTGGTGGTCGTCCGCTCGGATGAGCCGGCGCGTGTTCATGCCGCGTCCCAACGCGTCGGTGACCTGGTGAGCGCGGGCGTGGTGTTTTCGTCGGGCGACGAGTTCCGGGGGGGCGGGGGGCCGACGTTCGTGTTCCGCGGGCTGAGCGACCTGAAGCCCGCGATGATTGCGGAGGCGACGGCGCGCGCACGAGAGGCCGCCGAACAGTTCGCGGCGGACTCGCGTACTGGGCTGGCGGGAATCCGCCGGGCAAACCAGGGCGTATTCGAAATCCTCCCCCGGGACCAGGCACAAGGCATCAGCGAGGGGAGTCAGGTCTCGAAGGTCGTGCGTGTCGTATCGACTGTGGACTACATTCTCCGCTAGCATCCTCCACCGAGGCATCCGGGCATGACGAGGCAGGACACACGTCGTTGGCTGGTGAAGGCCGGCCGGCTCGCCTACTCGAGCGCTCTGCTCAGCGTTCTCGCCGCGCCGGCGTCGGCCCAGAGCGAGGCCCGGCTTCCGGAGCGCCTGAGCGACGCCGAGTACTGGGCACTGGTCTCGGCGATCTCCGAACCCGGCGGGTATTTCCGGATCGCCGACAACTTCACGTCGAACGAACGGGAAATCGGACAGCTCTTCACCATGTTGCGCGAGCGGGGGACGCGGGGCGGCGTGTACATGGGCGTCGGGCCGGAGCAGAACCTGACCTACATCGCCGCGATCCGGCCGCAGATGGCGTTCATCGTGGACATCCGTCGTCAGGCGGTGATGCAGCACCTGATGTTCAAGGCAGTCTTCGAGCTTGCCGACGATCGCGCTGAGTTCATCTCGCTGCTGTTCTCGAAGCCCAGGCCAACGGCGCTCGATTCGACGACCCCCATCCAGAAAGTCTGGGAAGCGTACTGGAATGTCCCGTCGGACAGCGGGATGTATCGCGCCAATTACGCCAAGATCGTGGACCTGCTGACGAAGACGCGCGGTTTCACGTTCACGCAGGACGAGACGGACCAGTTGAAGTGGGTGTACGACAATTTCTTCGGGTACGGACCGGTGATTTCAACGCGTGGATCGCCGGGCGGCGGTTCCGGCAACGGCACGACGTTCGCCGACCTGACCGGATATTCCAACGACGCGGCGGGCGTGCCGCGCAGCTTCCTGTCCACTGAAGAGAACTACCGGGTCGTGAAGACTCTTCACGCCAGAAACCTCATCGTTCCGGTGTCGGGCGATTTTGGTGGTCCCAAGACGATCCGTGCGATCGGCGCCTGGCTTCAGGAGCGTAACGCGACCGTCAGCGCGTACTACGTGTCCAACGTCGAGCAGTACCTGTTCCAGGACAACAAGGCCACCGACTTCTATGAAAACGTGGCGACGCTCCCGGTGACCGACTCGAGCGTGTTCATCCGTCCGTATTCGTTGCGGCGAACGTTCGGCGTGCAGTCCCTCTGCCCGAT
>CBIHMX010000114.1:0-7277 GCA_966211115.1 uncultured Gemmatimonadaceae bacterium
GGCTGGCACCAGGAAAAATGGGAAGTCCCGCCGCCGGGAGCCGTCGAGGGAAATCCGGTCCAGGCGGCCCTTTCCGCGGCATCGCCTAACCACCCGGTGGTCCTGACCCATGCCAGCGGACACGCGGCGTTCGTCAACAAGCGCGCGATGGAGATCGCCAACATCACGCGGAACACTCCGAACCCGCCCGGCGGCGAAATCGTGAAGGGACCCGATGGTGAACCCACTGGCCTGCTTCGCGAAACAGCGCAGCGGCTCGTGGGCGCCGTGCAGGCGCGTGCCGATTCGGATCGCTCGGAGGAGGACCGCGAGAAGGAACGGCGCACCCAGGTGCGCCTCGCCGGCGAGGAGGCGTTGTCGAAGGGCGTCACCAGCTTCCATGACGCCGGTTCCGACTTCGCGACGATCGATTTCTTCAAGCGCCTCGAAAGTGAAGGAGCGCTTCCGGCTCGTCTGTACGTGATGGTCCGGCGCGCCTCCAATGCCGAAATGGACCAGAAGCTGCCGCAGTACTTCATGCCGCTCGAGGGCGACGACTACCTCACCGTCCGCTCCATCAAGCGACAGATCGACGGCGCACTGGGCTCACACGGCGCGTGGCTCCTCGAGCCCTATCTCGACCTGCCTGAGAGCCGAGGGCTTACGCTGGAATCGCCCGAGGACATCGAGGGCACGGCGAATGTGGCGATCAAGCACGGCTTCCAGGTCAACACGCATGCCATCGGCGATCGCGCCAATCGGGTCGTGCTCGACATCTATGAACGCGTCTTCAAAAAAAATCCGGACAAGACCGGCCTGCGGTGGCGCATCGAGCATGCGCAGCACCTCGATCCGGCCGACGTCCCGCGCTTTGCGCAGCTGGGCGTGATCGCCGCGATGCAGGGCACGCATGCAACCTCTGACGGACCGTGGATCCCGAAGCGGCTCGGCGAGGAACGCGCACTCAAGACGTCCTACGTTTTTCGCGACCTGATCAACTCAGGCGCGATCATCAGCAATGGCACCGACGTACCCGTCGAGGACATCGATCCCATCGCCAGCTTCTACGCCGCCGTTACGCTGATGACGAACACCGGCGAGCCGTTTAATCCGGCGCATCGCATGACGCGCGAGGAAGCCCTGCGCTCGTACACGATCAATGGCGCGTACGCGGCCTTTGAAGAGACGAGCAAGGGATCGTTGACCCCTGGCAAGCTCGCGGACGTCGCGGTGTTGTCGAAGGACATCATGACCATACCGGATGCGGAAATTCCGACCGCGGTTGTCGAGCTGACCATCGTCGGCGGCAAGGTGAAATATCGCCGGGGCGAAGCGAAGCAGTGACCGGCCCGAAGCACGGGTAAACGTTGAAGCGGTATCCCCCCAGAGCTATTCGCGAAATCCGTGGTTTTCGCGGGATCCGCGCCCTGGGTTTTGTTGATTCTTCACCGACGAGGCGAAGGGCAATAAAGCCTGAGTCGCGGATACCGCGAAAACGACGGTTGCGCGAAGAAACCCTCTTGGCGCGCGTCTTCAACCGAACAGCAATTCTTCCAGGCCTAACGGTGTCCTCGGTGGGACCTGTGCTTCGTCGAAGTACTGCATCCTCAGAAGCGCTCGCCACCACTCGCGGCGGACGCCTTCTCGCCGACGGTAGTTTTGCGACGAATTCGCGATCCTGACTCACACATGGTCCAGATCGTCATTGGCGACCTGCGGTTCACGGCAAGGTTGGAGCGGGAACGCGCGCCCGCATCGGTGGCGGCTTTCCTCCGCCTGTTGCCGCTGTCCGGATCGCTCCTCCAGGCGCGCTGGAGCGGGGAGGCGGCGTGGATGCCGTTAGGCGGCCTCGACGTGGGCGTTGGTGCCGAGAATGACACGCAACACCCTGTGCCCGGCCAGATACTGCTTCATCCGCAGGGGATCAGCGAAACCGAGATCCTGATTCCGTACGGCGAAACCGCATTTGCCAGCAAGGCGGGCCCGCTGTATGGCAACCATGTGATGACAATCGTCGATGGCAGGGAACGCCTGGCCGAGCTGGGACGTCGCGTACTCTGGCAGGGTGCTCAACCGGTGGAGTTTCGGCTGTAGCGAGTCACGCGTCGACCTCCCGTCCCGCTGTCCGGAAACCAGTCGACCGGCCAGATTCGGGTCATGGATCGAATCGATTTTCGCGCGTTGCTTGGCGCTCTCGCCCTCGTGAGCGCTTGCACGCCGCCACCGGCTCGGGCGCCGCGGCCCGAACGGCTCGTGCCGGTCATTCCCGCGCCGCACGTGACGCGACCGGGCACGGGCGCATGGACGGCGCCGGATACGCTGGACGTCTGGGTCGCCGACACGGCCAACGCCGAGCTCAGGGCGTTAGGCACGCTGGCGGTGAACATCGCCGGTGCTGCCACCGGCCGGAGCGTGACGCTCACCACCGGTCGCAGGATCCGGGAGGGCGCAATCCAGCTGCGGCAGATCCAGACGCTGGTGGCCGAGAAGGAAGGGACCTACACCCTCACGATTGCTCCCGAGGGCATCGAGATCTCGGCATCGACCGGAGCCGGCCTGTTCTACGGGCTCCAGTCGCTCAGGCAACTCTTCGAAGCCGAAGACACCGAACGTCCGTCCAGTGTGCGTATCCCTGCCATCACGATCGTTGACACCCCGAGGTTTTCCTGGCGCGGCCTTCACCTCGACGTGTCGAGGCATTTCCAGCCGGTCAGCTTCGTCAAGACGTACATCGACCTGATGTCGCGGTACAAGCTGAACACGTTCCACTGGCACCTGACCGACGACCAGGGTTGGCGGATCGCGATAGCCCGGTACCCACGCCTGACGAGCGTTGGCGGGTGTCGCCAGGAGACGATGGTCGAGAAGCACTTCGAACCATACGTTGGCGACGGCACGCCCCATTGCGGCTCCTACACGCAGGCCGAGATCCGTGACGTCGTTCGTTATGCAGCCGAGCGATATGTGACCGTCGTGCCGGAGATCGAGATGCCTGGCCATGCGAAGGCAGCGCTGGCCGCGTATCCGGAACTCGCCTGTACACCCGGACCCTTCGAGGTGCGCACGACGTGGGGAGTCGATGAGGATGTCTTCTGCCCGCACGAGGCCTCGTTCACGTTCCTCGAGAACGTGCTGGCTGAAGTCATGGATCTCTTTCCAGGCCGCTACATCCATGTTGGCGGCGACGAGGTCCCGAAGACGCGGTGGAAAGCCAGCCCGGTCGCACAGGAGATCATTCGCCGCGAGGGACTGAAGGACGAGGAAGAACTCCAGAGCTGGTTCATCCGCCGGATCGAACGTTTCCTCGTCTCGAAGAACCGGCGGCTGATCGGCTGGGATGAGATCCTCGAGGGCGGACTGGCCCCGGAAGCGACGGTCATGTCGTGGCGCGGTACGAGTGGCGGTATCGCTGCCGCGCGCCAGGATCACGACGTGGTCATGACGCCGAACTCGCACCTGTATTTCGACTACTACCAGGGCGACGCGCGCTTCGAACCGCTCGCTATCGGCGGTCTGGTGACGCTGGAGCGCGTGTACTCATACGAACCCGTTCCGGACTCACTGACGGCTGAGCAGTCGAAACACATACTCGGCGCGCAGGCGAACCTGTGGACCGAGTACCTGAAGACACCGCAGTCGGTGGAGTACATGCTCTGGCCGCGGGCACTGGCGCTGGCCGAATTGACCTGGTCCTCGCGCGAGGCGCGCGACTGGCAGAGCTTCCAGGCCCGGCTCCCCGGCGCGCTCCGTTCGTTAGGCCGGCTCGGTGTCGCCTATCGAGTCCCGCATGTGGAGGGACTCGACGGTGACCGGCTCACGCTGGACGACAACGTCACGATCTCGTTGAGCACCGCGATGCCGGACGCCCAGGTGCGCTACACGACGGATGGAACCGACCCGACCGCGAACAGCCGGCTTTACGAACGTCCGTTCCGGGTTGATGTCTCGCCGCAGGGTACGCGAGTCACGGCGCGCGCGTTTACGACCGATGGTCGTTCCAGCGCGCCGCGTGCCGCGACGTTCACGCGAACCGCTTACCGGCCGGCCGACGACCTGACGGTCGTTGAGCAGGGGTTGCGTCATTTGTTCTTCGAACGGCCGGTCCGGTCAGTCAAGGTGATCGATACGCTCTCCGGCGGTCGCGAGGCGAAGGTGAACGACGTCGCGTTGCGGCCAATGGACACGACCGAACGATACGCCGTGAAAATGACTGGTTACCTGCGAGTACCTGACGACGCGCTGTACGAGTTCGCTCTCTCGTCGGATGATGGCAGCAACCTCGAAATCGGTGAACGTGTGGTAGTCAACAACGACGGGCTGCACGGTGACGAAGAACGCACCGGCATGATCGCGCTCCGCACAGGCCTCCATCCGATCGCGGTCCGCTACTTCAACGCCGGTGGCGGTGCGAGCCTGCGGCTCCGCTATCGCGCCGGAGATGGCGAATGGAAGGCCGTTCCTGGTTCATGGTACGTGCAGGCAGCGTTGGTGCGTTAGGGCGCATGTACGTACCAGGCGCACCGAGGAGTCGCGCAGTCCTGGACAGTTGGTGACCGGATTGCCTCGCGGCAGGGTCTGCACGATGGCATTTTTCGTGACGTGAGCATGCCTCCCGCAGAAGACCGCCTCCGCAATGCGTTGAGTGAGCGCTACCACATCGAGCGCGAGCTGGGGCGGGGCGGAATGGCTACGGTGTATCTCGCCGAGGATCTGCGGCACGAGCGCAAGGTCGCGCTCAAGGTGCTCCACGAGGGCCTCGGCGCGTCAGTCGGTGCGGCGCGGTTCTCACGGGAGGTCGCGATCGCGGCGCAGCTGCAGCATCCAAACATCCTGCCGCTGCATGAATCGGGCGAAGCGGCCGGGTTCCTGTACTTCGTGATGCCGTATGTCGAGGGCCTTTCGTTGCGCCAGCGCCTGGCGCGGGAAGGCGAGCTCCCGGTCGCGGAAGCCGTACGCCTGCTCGTAGAGATCGTCGACGCGCTTGCCTACGCCCACGAACACGGCGTCGTGCACCGGGACATGAAGCCGGACAACGTCATGCTGTCGGGGCGGCACGCGCTGGTAACCGACTTCGGCGTGGCCAAGGCGCTGACCGAGGCCGGGGGGAGCAACATCACGGTGACGACGGCCGGAATCGCGTTAGGCACACCAGCCTACATGTCGCCGGAACAGGCCACCGCCGATCCGAACGTCGATCACCGGGCCGACATCTACGCGGTAGGCGTCATTGCGTACGAGTTGCTCACCGGGCGTGTACCGTTTTCCGGTCTCAGTCCGCAGCAGGTGCTCGCCGCGCACGTCACGGCAGTCCCGGACGCTGTCGGCGTCCATCGGGCCGGGCTCCCACCGGCGCTCGAGCAGGTGGTGATGCGATGTCTTGCCAAGCGTCCCGCCGACCGGTGGCAGACCGCCCAGGAGCTGCTCGAGCGACTCGAGCCCCTGGCGACGCCAAGCGGCGGGAGCGTCCCGGCGAGGATGGATACGGTCGTGAGTCCGTGGCGCCGGACGTTGCTGGCCGCCACCGCGTTAGGCGTGCTGGCGGCGGTGAGCGCGGCCGTCTTCCTGCTGCGTCCGGATCGTGCGGCCGCCCTCGTCCTCGGCAGGGCGGTTCAATTCACCTCCGACGCCGGGCTGGAGATGTATCCGGCGATCTCGCCCGACGGCAGGATCGTGGCGTACGCGGCGGGCACGTCGGCGCGCATGGGCTTCTTCCTCCGTCCTGTTGGCGGCGGCCGGACGCTCGTGCTGTCGGATGACTCCACCTCGGTCGAGGCCCAGCCGGCATGGTCTCCCGATGGCAGCCGCATCCTCTTTCTGTCGCGGGGTGGTGCCTGGACGGCGTCATCACTGGGCGGAACGGTGCGACAGGTGATTGGTCCGCTCGGTGACGCCCTGGTGAGCGCAGCGGCCTGGTCGCCCGACGGCAGCGAAATCGCCGCCGTGCGCGATGACTCGATGTTCGTCCTGTCGGCGGACGGCGTGCGACAACGCTTTCTGGCTCGAGGTCGCGAGCTGCACTCCTGTGACTGGTCACCCGCCCGCACCTGGATTGCGTGCGTTTCGGGGAACAACACCTACGTCCAGCCGGGTGCTTTCTTCGCCAACCAGAGCCCGAGCCGGATCGTTCTCATTTCCAGCGACGGTCGCATCGCTCCGATCCTCGACAGCACCTCGTCCCTGCAGAATCCGCGCTGGGCATCGGACGGGTCCCGCCTGTTCTTCGTCTCGAATCGCGACGGGCCGCGGGACATCTACGCCGTGGGCGTGCGGGCGGACGGACGCCTGCGCGGTGACCCCGACCGCATCACGACAGGGCTCGGTGTTCACTCCTTCAGCCTCGACGCCGCGAATTCGCGCCTCGCCTACGCTGTGTATCAGGAGCGCGCGAACCTCTGGTCGCTGGCCGTACCGCAAAGCGGGCCGGTTTCCCTCGACGGTGCCGAGCAACTGACCTCGGGAAGTCAGGTGATCGAAGTCATGCGCGCAGGCATCGGCAGACCATGGGTCTACTACGATTCCGACCTGAGCGGGAACGGCGAGATCTACAGGATCGGTGTCACGGGCGGAGAACCCGAGCGCCTGACCCATGCGCCATCCGACGAATACGCCGCGACCGCATCGCCTGACGAGCAGGAATTCGCGTATCACTCGTTTCGCACCGGATCACGGGACATCTTCGTTCAGAAGATCGGCGCGCGCGAACCCGAACAATTGACCAGTTCACCGGACCAGGAGTGTTGTCCGGTCTGGTCACCAGACGGCAGACAAATCGCGTACAGCGAATTCGGCCCGGCCGGCGGACTGTTCATCATGCGCCGCGATGCCAACGGTCGCTGGGGCAAACCGGTACGCCGCCTGGACCGCGGTTTCCTCCATTTCTGGTCGCCCGACGGGAATACCATCGCACTGGCGTCGGGCCAGAGCATCCGTGGCTCGTTCCAGGTCGAACGGCTGGAACTGATTCCATCCGACTCCGGGGATGCCCGAACGATCTATGCGGTGACCGACACGATCAACGATCCGATCGTGGAGGATCCTCACTGGGCTCCGGACGGCAGAGGTTTGTACTTCAAGTCGCACGATCAAACCGGTCAGGCGTCGATCTGGTACGTGTCGGTCGGCGGCGGCCGTCCCCGGCTTCTGGTGCGCTTCGACGATCCCGAGCGGCCTTCGTATCGGCTGAACATCTCGACGGACGGCAAGCGCTTCTTCTTCACGATCAACGATCGGCAGAGCGACGTGTGGATTGCCGACGTCTCGCAGAATTCGCGCCGATTGGGCCCAGGACCGCGACATTT
>CBIHMX010000115.1:0-7249 GCA_966211115.1 uncultured Gemmatimonadaceae bacterium
ACCCATGCCCGGTGCCCCATGCCCCTATTCATGGCGTATCGCCTCCAGCGGGTACAGACGTGCCGCCTGCTGCGAGGGGTAGAGCGTGGCGAGCGCCGCGATGAGGACACTGGCCGCTATGGTCAGGAGCACGTCCGAGACTTCGTTGAACGCGGGCAGGTGATCGATGAAGTAGATCTGCGGGTCGAGTGGGATCAGCTTGTTCCGTCCGACCAGCATGGACACCGCCAACCCGAGCCCGACGCCTAACGCAGTGCCCAGCACGCCGATGGTGAGCCCCTGCAGGAAGAAGATCTGCTTGATCGACGACGACCGCATGCCCATCGCCTTCAGGATCCCGATCTCCCGGGTCTTGTCGGCGACCACCATCGTCAGGTTGCTGACGATGTTGAACGCGGCCACCAGGATGATCAGGCCAAGGATGACGCCCATCCCCAGCTTCTCGAGCTTGAGGGCCTGGAACAGGGAGCTGTTCTGTTCCTGCCAGTCGACAGCACGGTACGGGTAGCTGAACGCCTCCTCGAGGCGCTGGCCCACTTCGGAGGCCACCCACCGGTTTTCCGTCTTGATCTCGATGCCGGTCACCGCCGAATCGAGGCTCGCCAGTTCCGCGGCCTTGTCGAGCGAGATGAACACGTAGTTGTCATCGTATTCGAACATGCCGGTCCGGAACACGCCAGTCACCTCGAACTCCAGCACGTTAGGCACGACGTTGCCGGTCGAGGCCGAGACGTCCTTCAGAGACGCACCGATGAGCGTGACGGTGGAACCGACCTTGACGCCGATCCGCGAGGCGAGCAGGTCACCCACCACCGCACCGCTCTTCGTGCCGTCCAGCGACTCGAACCGGAAGTCTCCCTCCAGTGCATGGCTGCGAATCGAGGTCACGTCGGGCACGCCGCGAGCCTGGGGTTCGATACCCGAGATGAACGCGAGCTGCGGCTCGTTGGACCCGGACCGGATCACGCCCTTGGTGTGGACCCAGGGCGCGGCGGCCACCACCCCGGGCACGCGCTTCACGGAGTCGAGCACCGTCCTCCAGTCGGGCATGCGCATTTCGGCGCCGAACGTCAGCAACCGCAAATCCGGGCTGCCGATCAGGATCTTCTCCCGCAGGTCACGCTGCAGTCCGTTCATGACGGCCATGACGACGATCAACGCGCTCACACCCACCACCACCCCACCGATGGCGATCAGGCTGATGAACGAAAGCAGGCGGGATCCCCGGCGCGCGCGCAGGTAGCGCATCGCGATGGTCATTTCCAGCGACTTCATTCGGGCCTCATGGTCGGGAACAGGATCACGTCGCGGATGTTCGCCGTATTCGTGAGATACATGAACAGCCGGTCGATGCCGATACCTACACCTCCCATCGGCGGCATGCCGTATTCCATCGCACGAAGGTAGTCCTCGTCAACACCCACGGCTTCTTCGTCCCCGGCGGCCTTCAACCCGGCCTGCGCTTCGAGCCGGGCCCGCTGATCGATCGGATCGTTGAGCTCGCTGAAGGCATTCGCCATTTCCTTACCCTTCGCAAACAACTCGAACCGTTCGGTCAGCGCGACATTTCCACGCTTGGGCTTGGCGAGTGGTGACAGCTCCTTGGGATAATCGAGCACGAACGTCGGAGATTCGAGCCGGCTCTCGACCAGGGCCTGGAAGATCTCGTCGAGCAACTTGGGCCGGCTCATCGTCGCCACGTTGTTCACGCCGACGCGTTCGCCGAGGTGGCGGAGATCACCCTGGTTGAGCGCCATGACGTCCAGGCCGGCGGCCCCATTCAGCGAGGGCACCCATTCGATACGCGGAAACGGCGGATGGAGTGACGGGACCACGACCAGTGAATCGTCAGGCAGCACGATCCGCTCTTCCGTTGAAATAGCGTCCGCGCCCAGCACGTTCGCCACCGCGCTGGCCGCCGCGACCAGCAGCGACTCGACGCGCGACATCATGGTCGTATAGTCCGCAAACGCTTCGTAGAACTCCAGCATCGTGAATTCCGGATTGTGCGTCCGGTCGATGCCCTCGTTCCGGAAGTCGTGGCCGATCTCGTACACTCGCCCGAAACCGCCCACCACCAGCCGCTTCAGGTACAGCTCGTCGGCGATGCGCAGGTACAACGGCATGTCCAGCGCGTTATGGTGCGTCAGGAACGGCCGCGCGGCCGCCCCGCCATACTGCGGCTGCAGCACCGGCGTCTCCACCTCCAGGTAGTCGAGCGCGTCGAGGTACGCACGGATCGCCGAGATCATCCGCGAGCGCGCCACGAACCGGCGCCGGACCTCCGGATGAACGGCCAGGTCTGCATAACGCTGGCGGTACCGCTGCTCGGGATCGGCGAACCCCGAGTGCCTGACGAGTTGTCCGTCGGCGCGCTCCTCCTTCCCGAACGGGAGCGGGCGGAGCGACTTCGCCAGCAGCGTCACCGACTCCACGCGGATGGTGGTTTCTCCCGTGCGCGTGCGGAACAGGGGGCCGGAGACGCCGATCACGTCGCCCAGGTCCAGCAGGTCAACCAGCCGGAAGACCTCTTCGCCGAGGTCATCGCGGCGGAAGTAGAGCTGGATTCGCGACCACTGGTCGGCCAGGTGACCGAACACCGTCTTGCCGTGTGGCCGCCATGCCACCAGCCGCCCGGCGACGCGCACGGTCGCTCCCTCTTCGGCGCCATCGGGCAGCGCTCGCAACGCAGCCGACGCGTCGTGCGTCGGGTCGAAGGCATACGCAAAAGGGGCCACGCCCGCGGCGTCGAGCGCGGACAGTTTTTCGCGCCGCGCCTTCATCACGAAATTCAGGTCGTCGCTCACACGGCCTCCGCGGCTCGCGAGGGGGCGCCGAACCGCTTGAGGTAGGCCTCGATGAATTCGTCGATGTCGCCGTCCATGATCCGCTGCACGTCCGGGATCTTGAGCTCTGTCCGGTGATCGTTGACCATCGTGTACGGCTGGAACACGTAGCTGCGGATCTGGCTCCCGAACGTGTTGTCCGCCTTGGTGGCGTCCAGCTTCGCCTTGGCCGCCGCCTGCTTTTCTGCTTCGAGCTGGTACAGCTTGTTCTTGAGCTGCTTCATCGCGGTCGCCTTGTTCTTGAACTGCGAGCGCTCCTGCTGCGATGACACCACGATGCCCGAGGGGATGTGCGTCAGGCGGACCGCGGAACTCGTCTTGTTCACGTGCTGGCCGCCGGCGCCGCTGGCGCGGAAGACGTCCATGCGAATGTCTTCCTCGCGGATCTCGATGTTGATCTCGGTATCGACGACCGGATACACGAACACCTGCGCGAACGACGTGTGACGGCGGGCGTTGGAGTCGAACGGCGAGATGCGGACCAACCGGTGCACGCCGGTTTCGGTGCGCAGGAAACCGTACGCGAACTGGCCGGTGATTTCGAGGACTGCCCCCTTGATGCCGGCTTCCTCGCCCTCGCTCATGTCGAGAATCTCGACGGTGTAGCCATGACGTTCCGCCCACCGCGTGTACATGCGCATGAGCATTTCCGACCAGTCCATCGCCTCAGTGCCGCCCGCGCCGGCGGCAATCTCGATCTGGGCGCTCCGCCAGTCATCGGGCCCGCGAAGGAGCGAGCGCACCTCGAATTCGCGGATGTCACCGGTCAGCGACCGGAGCTCGGTGTCCAGTTCCGCCGCCACCGCGGTATCGGGTTCCGCGTCGAGGAGCTCGTCCAGCTCGCGAGCACTCGTTATGCGGTCATCGAGCCGGTCGAAGGGCTCGACCCAGCCCTTCAGTTCCTTGACGCGCTGGACGACGACCTTCGCGTTGTCCTGGTTGTTCCAGAAGGCGCCGTCGGCCATCTGTTCCTCGAGACGTCCCTGCTCGTCGCGCAGACGCGCGAGGTCAAAGATGCCTCCTGAGCTCCTCGAGCCGCTCGTGCAACTCGTTCAGAGAGCGGGCGCGCTCCGATTCCGCCATCGCTGTTCCTGCCTCCCGGTGTGCGAAGAGCCGCTCTCGCCTCGACAGGGAGAAACGGCTCGCTCCGCAAGTGCCTGACGTTCAGCAGTATAGCGGAGCGTGGTCCACGCATCCACCCTTGCACCGGAGCCCTAGAAGATCTTCCGGCCGCCGGCCAGCACGTCGTTCAGCGCTTCCTGGAAATGCCCCGTCGACTCGGCGAACTCGCGGCCGACCTGCTCGACGAACTCTTCGTAACTCTTCTTGATCTCGTCGCGAAAGAGCTGCTTCAGCGTACCGGCCTGGATGCCTTCTTCGCGCTTGGTTGGATTATAGGCCACCATGTCCGACACCAGGGCGCGCGCCAGCCGGCGCGCCTTCTGGTTAGGGTCGTTGGCGAGAAACGGATTGATCGGCTTGCGTGGTACCACCGCCGGCGACGGTGCCGGTGTCGACGGCGTCGAAAACGCGGCCGACACATTTCCGCCGCTCGCGAAGGCAGTCGTTGAACTTTCCTTGGTGGCCGCCGGCGATTCCGGAATCGTGGTCCGTGACGGTGGCGTCAACGGCGCGCCAAATGACATCGACAGCGTCGACGGAGATTTCTGTTCCTTCGCGGGTTCGGCACGCGGGGTTGCTTGCGGTGCCGGAGATTTTCCGGATGGTTTCGCCGGCTCCTGCGGGACGGCCGCGGAGATCCTCGGCGAAAAGGGCGGCGTTCGCGTTCGCGGCGTGGAGGGTGCCGTCCCGCCTGACGCTGGAAGTACCGGTGACGCCGGCGCAGGGGGTCGCGGTGGCGTCGTGGCTCGGCGTTCAACACGCGGTACTGGAGGCGGCCAGGCAACCGCACCGGCTGGTGTGGCTGCCGCCGCATGCGCCGGCGTCCCCCGGAGAACGGGTTTCACGCCTCTCGGCGTGGATCCCGTCGCGGCTCCGCCCACCGGCGCGACGACGGGCAGCTCGTCACCCCAGCTGATGGCCGCGCCCACGGGAATCAAACCTCCGCAGACCGAGCAACGCGCTCGCATCGAGATGCTCGTGATCTTCGCCGGATCAAGGCGAAACACCGAGCGACACTCCGGGCAGGAAACGTTCATCGAAAACGCAAGCTGGGTGGAGTCTGGTATCCGGGACGAGGTTGTACCGGAGTAAGTGGATCCGTGCGTCGGTCAACTGAAAACACGGAACCGTGGAGTGACTTCGCGTACGACTTCATTTCACTGGCCAGTTCGCTCACCTGCGCTGCCGAGGTAAAAGGCCTCTTCTCATTCGTGACGACGCCGATCGACAAGGTCATCAAGGGCACACGATGCAACTGGCCACGACGATCCTTGCCGAAGAAATAACCCGCCCGCCGATCGGACTCCGAGTACTGAAATGGAACCAGCGCGTCGAACACCTCGATGATCTCCGAGCAAACGGACTGAACCGCGCCGGCAGGAATAATGAAGATGAAGTCGTCTCCTCCGATGTGACCGATGAACCCCTGCTCACCGCACACCCCCTTCACGACGTCGTGCAGTATACGAGCCAGCACGCGGATCACACGATCGCCCTCGTGGAAGCCGTACCGGTCGTTGAATTCCTTGAAGTGATCCAGGTCGGCATACGACACAGCGAAATGTTCACCAGTAGCCAAATACCTGGTGATCCAGGTCTCGATGATATCGGTGCCCGGCAGCCGCGTGGAGGGGTGTACGTGCACGTCGCGATCCGACCGGGCAAGGACGGCTCGCAGCCGGCTCCGCGCCTCCACAACCGGCGTGTCCGGCGACAGCACCTCGTCAGCACCCGCCGCGAAACACCGTTCCATGTCCTCGGTACCGCCGCGGCATAACGCGATGGTCGGGATCACGCCGGTGTAGGAGTCACGCTTGATGCGAGTACACGCCGACTCGGCCTCCTCGAGCCGGGTCCTGGCGTCGGCAATCACGACGCGCGGTCTCCCCCGGAGGCACCGGGCCAGCAGCTCATCGGCCGTGCGCACGTATTCGCGCAGCGCACCATTTGCGGAGAGCCAGTCTTCCACCGCGGGAATCAGCGGCCTCGAATCTTCCGCGAGCAGCAGGGCGGCAAAATTGCTCTTCACGTTTGCGTTAAGTTGCCCTTAATCAATGAATTAGAGCACTCACTTCACGCACTTCATGAGAGTGCTAGAAGCCTCGTCCAAACGCGTGCAGCGGTAGTGATCCTTCAACGCCCAGCATCCTGAGACGCCCCTGCCCCTGAAGCCTGATGGTGATGAACGCGTCCACCGTGCTCAGGACGTGATTGGCGATGATAACGCCCAGGTGTTGCAGCGCGCGGCGATTGGCATCGTTGCTGTCCCGTATCAGGTCGAGAAACATCGCGTATTCCTGCGGCGTGTCCGTCCATGACCACCGATATAACTGATCGTACGCGCGATTGCGGTAGAAGCTTATCGCGCGTTGCCACTCGGTGGAGGACGAATCTGGTGGGGCATCCGGATTCGACCAGTAGGTGCGCCGCGCCAGCAGCCACATCGCACCATTGTAGGTCGTGGTGTCCGTTTCCGGATCGAGTCCGCCGCCGGCCACCAGGTCGTACCGACCGGCTTCGGCGAAGTGCGTCATCCGTTCGTAGTACTCGAAGCTGCCGTTAGGCCTGACCGCGGTGAATGGCGCCCGGGCCACACGGGACGCGAGGTCGCGATACCCATTCCGCCGGCGCCGGTAGTCCTGCGATGCCTTCACGTACGCCGTCCACGCGAATGCTTCCACCGCGAGGTACGGGAGGGCCCGCTCCACCCCGAGCATCGCCTGTCCGCTGCCGGGAAGCACCGCTGATGCAGCAATCGCCCACGGTGAGCGCGACCCGTTGGACTGGCCGGTGCCGGCATTGAACAGATCACAGGTTCGCGGTTCAGCGCAGGCGTGGAGCAATGGCGGCGGGCGATGCACCCCCGCGACCTGCCGCCGCTGGGCGTCGATCGGCGTGGCGAGTATCGTGAGGAAGAGCCACCACGCCGGCCCCGTTCGCATGGTCAGAACGCGAGCCGAAGCGACAGGAACGTGGGCGCCTGCCCTGCGTCAGCCGAGAATCCCGTGAAGACCCGCGCCAGGTCGAGGACGAGATTGTTCCTCGCGAAACCCAGTCCAAGCGTTGGACCACCGGACTCCGAACGTGCCGCGTCGAACACATACCCGCCCCGCACGAACGCCCGCTTCTGCCAGACGAACTCTGCGCCGAAGCGCGGGAGTGGGTGCTCGATGTTCAACCCATCGGTCAAATCCGCCGACAGGTTCAACTCGGCGTCCTGTGCATAACGATCGGTCAGCGGATACCGGAAGAGCACACCGAGCAGGACGCGCGTCGGCAGC
>CBIHMX010000116.1:0-7219 GCA_966211115.1 uncultured Gemmatimonadaceae bacterium
CCTTCCGTTTTCCGCGTGGGAACGCGGGGTGGATAAAGCCCGAGATGACAGGCATCGCGGTAGATCCACGCCGGCGCGATATACTGGTCGCGGAATTCCGTGTAGTGCGCGTGGATTCGGGCCTGGTTACGGCGCTGATTACCGGTCAGACGACGCGCGTCGCCACCGAACACATCGCGGTCATGCCGGAACCGCCCAAGCCCTGGTACAAGGGCATCACGTTCTGGGGCGGCACGGTTTTCGGCTTCGTTATCGGGGCGCTGATTTCGCGTTAGGCAGGGCGTCGCCCTGGGGGCAGAGCAGCGTCACGGTGGTCTTGTACGTCTGGCCGGCAAGGATCTCGATGTTGTCGTCGTAGTCGGAGCACTGGGGGGCGCCGACCCAGAGCCGGTACTTGCCGACCTTGAATATTTTCGGTCCCTGGCCGAGTGGAGTGTCGCTCGGCCTCGGTTGTCCTTCGGGCTGCATGGCGAACCAGAATGTCCGGGGCACGCTGGTATTGCCGGAAACGCGGACCGTGATTTCGAGCAGACCGCATGGTTGCGGATTCATGGTGATCGGCGTGGTCACGCCGGCCCGCACTTGCACCACCCTGGTCAGCCGGGCGTCGGTGCAGTTTTCGAGATTCGTGGGGTACGTGGCGCGAACGCGGTATTGGCCAGGCGGGAGGCTGTCGCGGCGGGCGGTGGGACCGAACCCGGCGTCGGTGTCGTTGATCGTGACCTGCGCATCCTGGGGCACGTTGACGACGATGGAACCGAAGCGGGACGGTGTCACAGGAGGCGGGTTCTGCTTGCCGGGAACCGTGGTCTTTGGAGTGCCGGTGTCCGGCCCCGGGACGGCCGGTCCGATGACGACCGTGCTGTCGGTGGCACCAGCGGTGTCCACCGCCAGCGTGTCCGGCGGCGTGACCGTTCCCGGCCTGCCTAACGGGAGCGCCAGGATGGCGGCCACCGTCGCGACGAGCACCGTCGCCACGCCGAATGCCATCGCCAGCCGGCGGCGCGGCGCCGGCGCGGCAATCACCCCGTTGCCTGACGAGACACGCAGCGCGGAGTCGGGCGTCGAGGGCACCGTCAGCGTGTTCGCGGTCGACGGATCACGCCGCATCTGCAGGATCTGCGTGATCGTGTCGGCCAGGACCTCGCCCGTCGCGGGCCGGTCGTCGGGCGACTTCGACATGCACTGCATGACTACCGCCTCGAACTGCGGCGACAGCGCGGGATTCACGGTCCGGGCGAGCGGCGCAGGATCCTCCACGTGCTGGCGGGCGATCTCGTACCAGTCCTCGCCTTCGAACGGCAGGCGGCCGGTGGCGGCCCGGAACAGCGTCACACCTAACGAGTAGAGGTCGGCCCGACCGTCCAGCGGCTTCGCCCGGGCCTGCTCGGGCGCAAAATACTGGGGCGTGCCCACCACCATGTTCGTGCCCGTCTGGTTCGTGTAGCCGGACAGGGCGCGGGCAATGCCGAAGTCGGCGACGACGGCGTTCCCGTGCGTGTCGAACAGGATGTTGTCGACCTTGATGTCGCGGTGGATGACACCCTCGCGATGGGCGAACCCGAGTGCGCGGGCCACGTCGACGCCGACGCGCAGCACGTAGTCCTCGGGCAGCGTCGCCGTGCTCTCGAGCCGGTTTGCCAATCCCGACGGCAGATAATCCATCACGAAAAAGACCGCGTCGTTCTCCCGGCCCACCGCGTAGATCTTGATGATGTTCGGGTGGCGGAGGCGGGCCGCTGTCGACGCTTCGCGCTTGAATCGGTCCACGACGGCCTGATCACCAGCGAATTGCGGCTTCAGGACCTTGATGGCGACCGGAATTTCCAGCTCGGGGTCGTAGCCCTTGAAGACCCACGCGAACCCCCCAGACCCGAGCAAGCTCTCGATCCGGTACTTCCCCAACGTCTGACCGAGGTAGCGTTCGGGCACTCAGGGCACGCCTTTACATGGGATTAGGGAGCCAGTAAATTGCTGTGCTCCAAAGGACTTAGCACACACGCGACGCGGGATGCGCGGAGAATATACGTCATGAGTTTTGAAAAGGCACCGACGATCGCCAAGTACCAGGCGAACGCCGAGGATACGGGATCGCCCCCGGTGCAGATTGCGCTCCTCACCGAGCGGATCAACTACCTCGCGGCTCACTTCAAGAGCCACGTCAAGGACAACCACAGCCGCCGGGGCCTGCTCAAGATGGTGGGCAAACGTCGCCGGCTGCTCACGTACCTCAAGCGCAACGACGTCGAGCGGTACCGCCAGATCATCGCCGATCTTGGCCTCCGCCACTAACACGCATCGGGCAACGGATTCGCGCGGGCAGGAGCACTCGGCCCGCGCGTTTTGCGTTTCCCGGTAGCGTCCGCGTACCCACGCTCCGGGCGCACACCGCGTCCGCTCGCAGCGAACAGAGAGAGTCAAAAAAATGCAACGCATCGAAAAAGTCTTCGCCGGACGGCGCCTCATCATCGAGACCGGGCGCATGGCGAAGCAGGCTGCCGGAAGCGCCGTCGTCACCTTCGGTGACACCATGGTCCTGGCCGCGGTCACCGTCAGCGACAAGGAAACCGCCCTCGGTTTCTTCCCCCTGCTGGTCGAATATCGCGAAAAGACCTACGCCGCCGGCAAGATTCCGGGCGGGTTCATCAAACGCGAAGGACGGCCGCACGATCACGAAATTCTCGCGGCACGCATCATCGACCGGACGATCCGGCCGCTCTTCCCCGAAGGCTTCAAGAACGAAGTGCAGGTCTACGTCTACGTCATCTCCGGCGACCAGGAGAATGACTCGGACGTGTTGGGGTTGATAGCGGCCTCGTATGCGTTGGCATCGAGCCGCATTCCCTGGAACGGCCCGGTCGCCTCGGTTCGTGTCGGCCGCGTCCAGGAGAAGTGGGTGTTGAACCCCACGTTCCAGCAGCTCGGCTACAGCGACATGGAAATCGTCGTTGCCGGGACGGCCGATTCGATCAACATGGTCGAAGGGGGCTGCATCGAGGCTTCCGAAGCCGACATGCTCGAGGCGCTGACCCTCGGCCACACTGCGGTGAAGGAGATCATCGGATTCCAGCGCGAGCTGCTCAAGCTGGCCGGCTCCACTCCCAAGATGGCGTGGACGAAGACGGAGGCTCCCGCCGACCTGGTCACGCGGCTCAAGGCGGAAGCCGAGTCCAGGATCGTTGACGCGATCAACCAGAAGGAGAAGCACACACGCATCCAGGCGGTCGAGGAGGCCAAGCGGGCCGTCTCGTCCGCGCTCGTCGCCGAGAAGCCGGAATGGGCCGGCTATGTCGGTAACCTGCTGGGCGACATCGAGTACAACGCGCTCCGGTCGCAGGTGCTCGACACCGGCAAGCGAGTCGATGGCCGGGCTCCCAACGAAGTGCGCCCGATTTCCATCGATACCGGCGTGCTGCCGCGCGCGCACGGCTCGGCGCTCTTTACCCGCGGCCAGACGCAGGCACTCGTCGCCACGACGTTAGGCACCGCCGACGACGTGCAGCGGCTCGATTCCATCAAGGACTCGGGCGAGGTCACCAAGACCTTCATGCTGCACTACAACTTCCCGCCCTTCTCGACGGGCGAGGTCCGGCCCATGCGCGGCACCAGCCGCCGCGAGATCGGCCATGGCAACCTGGCCGAACGGGCGCTGCAGGGTGTGCTGCCGCCGTTCGAGGAATTCCCGTACACGATCCGCATCGTGTCGGACGTCCTCGAGTCGAACGGCTCGTCGTCCATGGCGTCGGTGTGCGGCGGTTCGCTCTCGATGTTCGACGCCGGCGTGCCGGTGCGCGCAGCCGTCGCCGGCGTGGCGATGGGCCTGATCAAGGAAGGTTCACGGTATGCCATCCTCACCGACATTCTCGGCACCGAGGATCACCTGGGTGACATGGACTTCAAGGTCGCCGGCACGGAAGCCGGCATCACCTCGATCCAGATGGACATCAAGGTCGAGGGAATGGACCTGTCGATCCTGAAGGAGGCGCTGGCCCGGGCACGAGAGGGCCGGCTGCACATTCTGGGCGAGATGAAGAAGGCGCTGGCGGCGCCACGGCCGGAACTCTCGCCGTACGCGCCACGCATCGTCACGATGCAGATCAATCCCGAGAAGATCGGCGACCTCATCGGACCGAAGGGGAAGACCATCCGCGGCATCCAGGAAGAGACGGGCGCCGAACTCACGGTCGACGACTCCGGCACGGTGACCATTGCGGCCGTCGGTGGCGAAGCGATGGAACGGGCTCGCCAGATGGTTGCCGCAATTACCGCCGAGCCCGAGGTTGGCGCGGTGTACGAAGGCACGGTCAAGAGCACGACCGCATTCGGCGCGTTCATCGAGATCATGCCGGGTACCGAGGCGTTGCTGCACATCTCCGAGATGCGGCACCAGCGCACGGAAAAGACCGAAGACGTCGTGAAGAAGGGTGATCAGGTGAAGGTGAAGCTCATCGACCGCGACGAGCGCGGGCGCCTGCGACTCTCCATGAAGGCGCTCGTTCCGAAGCCGGAAGCGCCGGCGGGTACGAGCGAGCCGGTGGCGGGCGGCGACAGCGAACCAGCCGCCGACGGTAACAGTGAACCCACCGGTGAGCGTGAGAACGGTGGTCAGCGCGAGCGTTCACGCAGCGGCGGTCGTCCGCGGCGCGGTGGAGGACGTGGCAGGGAGTGACGCCGGTGCACGCGCGTTCGCTCCTCTCCACTCAACCGACCGCAGGCAGCACCGGGGCCGCTGGCACGTCCAGCGGCTTCCGGCGCACGACCCTCGACAACGGCCTCACGGTCGTGTCGGAGTACATGCCCAGCGTCCGCTCGGTGGCGCTGGGTGTCTGGGTGCGTCGCGCATCGGTGCACGAATCTCGAGAACAGATGGGCGTTTCCCATTTCCTCGAACACCTGGTGTTCAAGGGAACGGAGCGCCGGAGCGCGCGCGAGATCGCGCTGTCACTCGAGAGTCTCGGCGGTTCGCTGGACGCCTTCACGTCCCGCGAACACACATCGTTCCAGGCGCGAGTGCTGGACGAACACCTGCCGCAGGCCGCGGACGTGCTCTGTGACCTGATCTTCCGCCCGTCACTCCGGGAGAGCGACCTCGTGCTCGAGCGGAACGTGGTGCTGGAGGAGATCGCCATGGTCGAGGACACGCCGGACGACCTCGTGTTCGAGCTGCATAACGAGACGCTCTGGGGGAGCCATCCCTACGGCTATGCGATCCTGGGCACGCGGGAAACGATTGGCGGCATGGCGGTCGAGACCGTCCGTTCGCTGCATGACTCGGCGTACTTGCCGCAGAACATGGTGGTGGCGGCGGCCGGTCGCGTGGAACATGAGGCGCTGCTGGACCTGCTGTCCCGCACCGGCTGGAACGAACGACCCGGCGGCGCGGCCCAGCAGCCTGTCGTTCCCACGCCGGTGGCCGAGCCTCCCATTCGCCGTCACGTGGCACGAGACGGGCAGCAGACGCACATCGTGCTCGGGAGCCCGGCGATCGCCTACAGTGACCCACGACGTTATGCGGTCTCGCTGGTGGGCCTGATGCTTGGCGGCGGCATGTCGTCGCGGCTCTTCCAGCGGGTACGCGAGGAACTGGGGCTCGCCTACTCGGTGTTCTCGTTCCAATCCTTTCATCACGACGCCGGGTTGCAGGGCATTTATGCCGGCACCTCGCCCGACACGGCGGAGCGGGCGCTCGACGAGATCCTCGGCGAACTGTCGCGGATCGCCTCCGAAGGATTCCCGGCGGAGGAAATCGAGGCCGGCAAGAGCCAACTGAAGGGACAATTGACCCTGTCCCTGGAGTCGCCGGCGTCGCGCATGTACCGCGTGGCGTCTTCGGCCCTGTATGGTGAGCCGTTTCTCCCGCTGGACGAGACGCTGGCTCGCATCGATGCGATCACGCCGTCGCAGGTCGCGGAAGCGTGCGGCGAACTTTATCCTCCTGAGCGCCAGACTGTGGTCACGCTTGGCCGCCCAGCCTGATTCGCGCAGTCCCACCACTTCATCCCGAACGGTACCTGACGACTATGCAGATCGGCGTTCCCAGGGAAATCAAGACGAACGAGAATCGTGTGGCCCTTGTCCCGGCAGGCGCGGAAGCGCTGGTGGCCGCGGGACACCAGGTGATGGTCGAGAAGGGAGCGGGAGAGGGGAGCGGGTTCGAGGACGCCCAGTACGTTGCGGCGGGCGCAAAGATCGGCGCCGACGCGGATGCGGTGTGGGCGGCGGCGGACATGATCATGAAGGTCAAGGAGCCCATCGCGCCCGAATGGCCGCGGATGAAAAAGGGACAGCTGATCTTCACCTATTTCCATTTTGCCGCGGATGAAGAGCTGACCCGCGCGCACCTGAACAGTGGTGCGGTGTGCGTGGCCTACGAGACGGTGGAGACGCCGTCACGCGAGTTGCCGCTGCTGATCCCCATGTCGGAAGTGGCGGGGCGAATGGCCGTGCAGGAGGGTGCCAAGTACCTCGAGAAGCTGTACGGCGGCCGCGGCGTGTTGTTAGGCGGCGTGCCCGGCGTCCCACCGGCCAAGGTCGTGATCCTTGGCGGCGGTATCGTCGGGATCAACTCGGCGAAGATGGCGGCCGGCATGGGCGCACGGGTGGTCATCCTCGACGTCTCGCTCGACCGGCTCCGGTACCTGTCCGACGTCATGCCCGCGAACGTGCAGCTCATCTACTCGAATCGCCATAACATCATCGACGCGATCGAAACGGCTGACCTGGTCATCGGCGGGGTGCTCATCACGGGCGCGAAGGCGCCGAAGCTCGTCAGGCGCGAGGACCTGAAGCGGATGAAGAACGGCTCGGTCATCGTGGACGTGGCGGTAGACCAGGGAGGGTGCGTCGAGACGATCAAGCCGACGACCCACGAGAATCCGACGTACGTCGTGGACGGTGTGATCCACTATGCCGTGGCCAACATGCCGGGCGGCGTGCCGCGGACGTCGACGCTGGCGCTGACGAATGCGACCTTGCCGTACGCGATGCAACTGGCAGGGAAGGGGTGGAAGCGTGCCCTGCGGGAGAACGAGGCGCTGTTTAAAGGCCTGAACGTCGCCGACGGGAAAGTGACCTATCCTGGCGTGGCCGAGGCGTTTGGTCTGGAACTGCATGACCCGAGGCAACTCGTTGGCTGAGGGTCAACTCCCAGGTCGCCACATGGAAATCCGCATCGCCCGCCTCGCCACCAACCCTGACCTGCCGCTACCCTCGCGGCAGA
>CBIHMX010000117.1:0-7217 GCA_966211115.1 uncultured Gemmatimonadaceae bacterium
CATGGCCGTTCGGACGAAATACCTGGTTGGCGTCGACCTCGGCGGCACGAACATCGGTGCCGGCGCGCTCGCTGAAGACGGGAGCGGCGACGTCGTCGCGCTCCGGTCCGAACCAACGCGGGCCGACCAGGGCGCCGAATCCGTGGTGGATCGCATGGTTCGCATGATCGACACGGTCATCGCCGAGACGATTGCACAGACGGGCGCCAAGCGCGACGACGTGATCGGCATCGGCGTTGGCGCGCCCGGACCGCTCGATCGCGAGCGCGGCATCGTGGTGACCACGCCGAACCTGGGCTGGACGAACTATCCGCTGCGCGACGTGATCGCCGAGCGTACGCGCCTGCCGGTCCGCATCGACAACGACGCCAACTGTGCGACGTTAGGCGAATGGTGGCTCGGCGCCGCGAAGGGCGCCAGCAACGTGATCGGCATGACCATCGGCACCGGCATCGGCGGCGGGGTGATCGTGGGTGGCCGGCTGTACCATGGATCGTCGGACGTTGCCGGCGAGATCGGCCATGCGACGATCGACATCAACGGCCGCCGCTGCAAATGTGGCAACTACGGATGCCTCGAGGCCTATGCGTCGGGTCCGTCGATCGCCGAGCGCGCGCGCGAAGCCCTGAGCGGCGACAGTGAAGCGATGCTGCTGCGCATGGTCGGCGGCGACGCGAGCCGGATTACCGCCGCCACCGTCTACGAGGCAGCCCGGCGCGGAGATGAAGCGGCCCTCGACGTGGTCCGTGAGACATCGCGCTTCCTCGGCGCCGGCCTCGCCAACCTGCTGAACATCTTCAACCCCGAAGTGGTGGTCCTCGCCGGCGGCGTCACGCACGCCGGAGATACGCTCTTCCTCCCGCTTCGCCGGGAAGTCGCCAAACGCGCGTTCAAGCCGGCCGTCGACGCATGCCGGATCGTGCCGGGAACGCTCACCGCGGCAGGCGTGGTCGGTGCCGTCGCGGCGTTCAAGCAGCAGGATTAGGCCAGAGTCCAGGGTCCAAAGTGGCGCCGACTTTGGACGTCGAACTTCAAGCTTCCGGCTGACGGCATGAAACGGGTCGGAGTCATTGGCACGTTCGTCTGGGACATCATTTACGGCCGTGATCCGCGGAGCCAGCCGGTCGAGGAGTGGGGCGGCATCACCTATGCCCTGAGTGCGTTCGACGCCGCGCTGCCTGACGAGTGGGAGCTCGTCCCGCTCGCCAAGGTGGGCGCCGATCTCTGGCCGCAGGCAAGGCGCTTCATCAGCGGGCTGCGGCGCGCGGCGACTGATGCCATGCCGATCGAGGTGGCTACCGCCAACAATCGCGTCCGCCTCGAGTACGCGACCGACGAGCTTCGGTCCGAAATCCTGCAGGGCGGCGTTCCGCCATGGACATGGGCCGGCCTTCAGCCGCTGCTGCGCGACCTGGACGCGGTGTACATCAACCTCATCAGCGGATTCGAGCTCGACCTCCAAACGCTGCAACTCATCCGGCGCCATTATCGCGGCCCGATCTACCTCGACATGCATTCGTTGCTGCTCGGGATCGAGCCCGACGGTACGAGGTTTCCGCAACCGATCGCGGATCCGCGAGCCTGGTTCGCGTGCGCCGACCTGCTGCAGGTGAACGAGATGGAGATGTCGCTCATGGCGCCCGACGCGATGGCGTTGGCGGCGACGGCGATGCACGCCGGCGTTCAATCGCTCCTCGTGACGCTCGGCAAGCGAGGGGTCGTGTATTTCCTGTCGCCGGGATTCGACCGGCTGGCCGACCTGCAACGCGGCGACGACACCCGCCTCGGCGCCGTGCGCACCGCACTCGTGCCGGCGGAACGGGTGGACGGTCCGGGCGATCCCACGGGATGCGGCGATGTTTTCGGCGCGACCTATTTCTCGAGGCTGCTTGCCGGTGATAGCTTTGCGGTGGCCTTGAACGCCGCGATTCGTGCGGCGTCACGCAATGTGACTTTTCGCGGCGCCGGCGGGCTGGCGGCGTTCCTCCGGGGAGAACTGCTTCGCACGTGACGACGGTCATTACCGTGCCACCTTCGCTGGACGACGAGACCATGGAACAGGTCTTCGAACAGGTGGCTGCCGTCTCCGCCGACCAGAAAATCCTCGTCGACGCGCGGCATACGCGCTGGTCGTCGCCTTATGGGCTGACGGCCCTGCTGACGATCGGGCAATCGCGCACCGAACAGGCGGCATTTGCCGGCCCCGAGGCGGATGACACGGCGAGTTACTGGTCGCGCGCCGGGTTTTATCGTCATGCGAGCGAGATCTACGAGATGCACGGCAAGGTTCCGCGTACTCGTGAGGCAGCGGAGTCGAACGTGCTGCTCGAGATCACAGAAATGGCACGCAGCGACGATGTCCACACGGTCGTGGAGAAGATCCAGAGCCGCGCACAGGCTATTCTGGTGCACGAACTGAATCTCGAGCCGCAGGCCGTCGTGCGATTCTCCATGACGTTATCGGAGGTGTGCCAGAATATTGTAGAGCATGCCGGACAGGGAGGCTGGGTGGCGGTGCAGACGTACCAGTACCGGAAGCGGTTAGGCAGGCGCGCGGTCGTCATTGCGGTCTGCGATGCCGGTCTGGGCTTCCGGCGTTCGCTGGAGAGCACGCCGGGGTGGAAGCCGCGTGAACGCTGGGATGATGCCGCAGCGCTGGAAGATGCCCTCGTTCGTGGTGTGAGTCGTTATCGTGATCCGGGTCGCGGTCAGGGCCTGGCCGGCGTCAGGCGGTTCGTCGGCAAGTGGGACGGCAAGCTTGCGATACGCAGCGGCACGGCGAGGATCGCGATCGTGCCGGAGTGGGATGATGCAGTTCCATTGAAGGAAGGATTGCCCCACTTTCCCGGGGCGCAGGTTCAGATCACCATTCCCGAGCGAGTGACACCAGGGTGACGCATCACATCGACGTTGGATCCGTGTTGCGAAAGACCGTGTGTGATCTCTACTCGAACCTCGTGACGCGCCCCACGGGTGCGGCCGTGAGGCGCGAGATCGAGGGGGTGCTGACGGGGCTCGATTCACCGAGCCTGACGGTCATCGACTTCTCTCAGGTCGGCCTGCTCGATTATTCCTGTGCCGATGAAGTGGTGGGCAAGCTGCTTGACGCCGTGAGGCGCCAGCTCATCGTGACCGATGCCTACGTGCTGGTGCGCGGTGTTCGCGACGACCACCTCGAGGCGCTCGATGCCGTGATGCAGCGGTATGACATGCCGGTCATGGTCGAGGGCGACGACGGCGAGTGGCGAGTGATCGGACCGATCAGCGATCCGGACCGGGCGGTGCTCGACGCCGTGCAGCGTTGCGGCCGCGCCGTGCCGGCCGACCTCGCCTCGCAGGTCGAACAGACCGAAAACAGCGTCGAGGCCTCCCTGGACGCGCTGCTCGCCCGGCGCCTCGTTATGCGGGAGGACGACGCGTACGTCTCGCTCCAGAGCGTGATGTGAGGCTGTACAACCCGCCCCTGCAGGTGGTCGGGTTCATCGGTACCCGGCTGGGCGACCCGGATCGGGGGCCGCAGGTGCGGCTGCGGGGGGACGAGGCGGCGCTCCGGATGCTGTCCCCCGGAGAAATGGCGTGGATCCAGGGGCCGCGGCGCCAGGAGCTGGCCACCGTGATCATCGACGACGCGGTGCCCAAGGGCGGTGTCGTCGTCCGGGACATCGCCGGGCTCACCGTCAGCGAGATCGTGACGCTGCGCAAGCCCGACCTCGATACACCACCGCGCCGGGACCTCGCCTGACGAGTTCGCCGGCCACTTCCCCCGCTGCCTGACGTGAAATGCCGATCGTGAACCGACCAACCCGCAGCCTCTCGACGCAGGTCGTCCATGGCGGGCGCGCGCCGTCCGCCGGCGAACCGGTCGTCACGCCGCTGGTCCAGAGCGTGAACTACGTGGAAGAGGTGGGGACGTCGGAGGGGCTGCGCTACCCCCGCTATGGCAACGTGCCTAACGCCGAGCACGTACAGCGGCGGCTGGCTGCCCTGGAGGGCGCCGAAGCGGCCCTCCTCCTCGGCAGCGGCATGGGGGCGCTGGCGTGCGGGATGCTGGCCCTGCTCCGACCCGGCGACCACCTGCTGGCCAGCGAATGGATCTACGGCGGCGCTCGTCGCCTCTTTGCCGAGGAGTTTCCCAAGTACGGCATCCAGGTGACGATCGTCGATCCGACCGGCTCGCGCGGCTGGCGGAAGGAACTCCGGCGCGAAACACGGGCGATGTTCCTCGAGTCGCCATCGAACCCCGCCTGCCGGGTGATCGACCTCGGTCCGCTCCGGAGACTGGCCAGCGGCGAAGGCGTTGCGCTGGTCGTCGACTCGACGTTCGCCAGCCCGGTGAACTTCCGGCCGATCGAACATGGCGCTGACGTCGTCATGCACAGCGTCACCAAATACCTGAACGGGCATAACGACGTGCTGGGGGGCGTGGTGCTTGGCACCGCGCCGTACGTCGAAGAAGTGCGGCAGAAGATGATGCTGTGGGGCCAGGCGCCCGATCCCTTCGCCTGCTGGCTCCTCGAACGCGGCCTGAAGACCCTCGACGTGCGTGTGCAGCGCCAGAACGCGAACGCCCTCGAGATCGCAACGTGGCTGGCCGCCCAGCCGGCGGTGTCACGCGTGCATTATGCGGGACTGCCGGAAAACCAGGACCATGAGATCGCACGCGAACAGATGTCGGGATTCGGCGGAATGCTGGCCTTCGAACTGGCCGGTGGCGGGCTGGCGGCGGAGCGATTGCTCAAGCGCCTGACGCTGATCCGGAACGCACCCAGTCTCGGTGGTGTGGATACGATCGTGTCTGAACCGCGCTATACGTCGCATGCACACCTGTCGCCGGAGGAACGGGCCGCGGCGGGGATTCCCGATGGCTTCATCCGCATGAGCGTCGGCATTGAAGGCGCGGCGGATCTCATCGCCGATCTCAGTGGAGCATTTGCGTAGTGAAGGGTGGGATGCCGCGCGACACGTGTTACCATCCCGGGTGTGGCGCATGCGCAACGAATCCGTGACCCAGTCGTCTAACAGGGGAAGCACGCCTGCAATGACCAATGATTCGATTCGCGAACGTCTATAAAGAGTATCCCAGGACCGGCCTGGCGCTGAGCGACGTCTCCTTCGCCGTGAATCGTGGCGAGTTCGCGTTCCTGACAGGCGCCAGCGGCTCCGGGAAAAGCACGATCCTGAAGCTCATCTATATGGATGAGCTTCCGACGCGCGGTGCCGTGTGGGTAGGCGGCACGAAGGCGCCTGGCGTACGCCGGAAGGCGATCGCGCAGCTTCGCCGCAAGCTGGGCGTGGTGTTCCAGGATTTCCGGCTGCTCGACGATCGTACGGTCGAAGCCAACGTCGCCTTTGCACTCGAAGTCGTGGGCACACCGCGTGAAAAGATCGGGTCGAAGGTGAGCCGGCTGCTGACCCGCGTCGGGCTGGCCTCGAAGGCCACCAACTATCCGCGTGAGCTGAGTGGTGGAGAGCAGCAGCGGGTGGCGATCGCGCGTGCGCTGGTGAACGATCCGTTCGTGCTGATCGCTGATGAACCCACCGGGAACCTCGACGATCGCGCGACGCGCGGCGTCTTCCAGTTGCTGAAGGACATCAACGCCGCCGGCACCGCGGTGGTCATGGCCACGCACAACATTGAGCTGGTGAAGCGGAACGAGTACCGGGTGCTCGAGGTGAACCGGGGTCAGCTCGTCTTCGATTCGGCCGAGCAGTCCCGGACGCCGGAGCTGATCCAGTGAGGCTGGCGCTCCGTGAGGCGATGCTGGCCTTCCGCCGCGCGCCGCTGCTCAGTGCGTTAGGCATCACGACGATCGCGTTTTCGCTGTTCGCGTTCGGCCTGTTTTCGCTGGTGGCGCTGAACATCCGCACGGCGCTCCGGTCCGTGGAGGAGCGGGTGGAGGTGCGCGCGTTTCTGGTGGACAACACCCCCACCGACAGCATCGCCACGATGATGGAGGACCTCGGCAAGCGCCCCGATGTCATGCGCGTCGAGTACATCGACAAGGAACAGGCCCTGGCCCGTGCCCGCGAGGAACTCGGCGAGTTCCGGGACGTGTTCGAGGCGGGGTTCCTGCCCGCGTCGCTGGACGTGCGGATGCGCGAGGGGTTTCGCGACCCCAGGTCGGTGCTGGTGGTGGCGGACTACGTCCGCACCCTGCCCTATGTCGAGGAGGTCCGCTACGGCGCCGACTGGATCGAGAAGCTGCACCGGATCCGGAATATCGCCGCCGCCACCGGTGTGGTCCTCGGGATCGCGTTCGCCGCGGTCGCGATCATCATCATCAGCGCGTCGATCCGCATGACGGTGCTGGCGCGGGCGCGTGAAATCGGGATCATGCGGCTGGTGGGAGCGACCGACGCGTTCGTCCGCCGGCCCTTCGTCATCGACGGGTTTGCCAAGGGCGTCCTGGGCGGGCTGCTCGCGTTAGGCTTCACCTGGGCGGCGCACACGGTCGTGTCCCGCTCCTTCCTCGAGACCGACTTCTTCCCACCCGGCTACATGGTCGCCGGCGTGGTGGCCGGTGCGCTGCTCGGTTCGGCCGTGAGCGCGATGTCGGTCCGCCGTCACCTCAAGCGGCTCCAGTAGTGCTGCGGCGGTTGGCGTTGGTTGCGGTGCTGGCATGTGCGTGGGCCGGTGAATCGTCCGCCCAGGCCGGCGCGGACGCGCGGCTGCGCGCCCAGCGGGAAGAGCTCGACCGGATCCGCCAGGAACGGGACTCGCTGCAGGCCGAATCGAGGCAGCTCCAGGGTCGCGTGCGCACACTGCAGGACGAGGTCATTCTGCTCGGCCGCCAGGCCAGCGCGACCCAGCGCCTGGTGAAGTCACTCGACCAGCAGATCGTGGCCATCGGCGTCGAGGTCGATACCGCGAACACGCGCGTGGCGGCAGCGCAGGCCGAGGTTGGCACGCGCCGGGACCGCCTCCGCGATCGCGTGCGCGACATCTACAAGCGCGGTCCGCTGTTCGCGATGGAAGCGTTCCTCGCCGCCCGGTCGTTCGGCGAGCTGATCGCGCGCTACAAGTACCTTCACGAACTGGCGCTCTACGACAAGGCCGTGGTGAAGCGGGTCGAGGACCTGCTCACCCAGATCGACGGGCAGCGACAACTCCTCGTCAGGCTGCAGGACGAGTTCGAGCGGAGCCGCGAGGAGAAGGCACGGGAGCAAGTCCGGCTGAAGGATCTCGAGGTGCAGCGGCAACGCGCGTTGTCGCAGGC
>CBIHMX010000118.1:0-7206 GCA_966211115.1 uncultured Gemmatimonadaceae bacterium
ATATCTACCGCGATCACGTTGGCGACTTCGGGCTTGTCCGCATGTGCAGCGAGCGCAGCCGTGTAAATCGCGTTCGCGCTCAGTGCATCGCGCAAGGCGGTGAGGTGATCCTTGTGCGTTTCGATCGCGGTGTTCACGGTTTGCGCGTTGTCGGCACCAATGACCGTCGTTGCGTTGATGACGCGAACATCGGCAGCAGTGACGGTGCGCGACGTGACGAGCGCGGTGGCCTTCGGCGTGGCCGCAAGGGCCGCCGTCAGCGACGCAAACGACGGGGTGCGCGCCAAGGCGCCCGGACGCTGCAGGGTGTCCTGCGCGCCCGCGGTTTGAGTGGAAAAGGCGGCTGCCGCAATCGCGAGCGAGCCGATCAGAAGTGAGCGTTTCATATCTGTGCTCCGTTCAGAAACCGCAGGGCCCGCTGCGGAAGGATACGAGGGTCGAGACATCGCGGGCCAAATGGATGCCGAGCGATGATGCCAGCTTGTCATACACATACGCTGCGATATGGGTCACCAGCCGATGGATGAATCGTTAGGCGGACTGAACTACGGAACGATCGCCAGGCGAAAGGCAGCAGCGTGCACGGCGTCGCGGCGATTCCCACTCCTGAGCCGGAGGAAATCCATGGCAATACCTTCCAGCGTCCGACCTCCGTGCGCCGCGATCTGTTTCCTATCGACCCCCTCGGGCGTCTTTTGTGATGCTCCAGCAGTGCGTCAACGGAACCGTCTAGGTTGTGGAAAGCCAATGTCTTGCGACACCAGAAGGGCCCAACTAGCTTACGCCCCGTCCGTCCCCCTCCGTTCGTCGGTTTCCGACGCGCCTCACGCGTCACCTGCACCATAAATGCGCTGGCCATTCCTGAAGGCGGGCTCGTTCATCCCCGCCAACGCGATCGCGGTTGACCTCGGTACCGCGAATACGCTCATCTACGTCAAGGGCGAAGGTATCGTGCTCAACGAGCCTTCGGTCGTTGCGATCGATCGCGAAACCAAGCGCGTCAAAGGCGTCGGCCTCGAAGCCAAACGCATGCTGGGTCGCACACCGGACGGCGTCATCGCGGTTCGCCCGATGAAGGACGGCGTGATCGCCGACTTCGACGTCACGGAAAAGATGCTCCGCTACTTCCTGGAGCTGATCATCCGGAACCGGATGTTCAAGATCAAGCCGCGGGTGATCGTCTGCGTGCCGTCCGGCATCACCGAGGTGGAAAAGCGCGCGGTGCGCGACTCCGCGTTAGGCGCGGGCGCCAAGGAAGTGTTCATGGTCGCTGAACCCATGGCCGCCGCCATCGGCGTCGGGCTGCCGATCGAGACGCCGACGGGGAACATGGTCATCGACATCGGGGGCGGGACCACCGAAATCGCCGTCATCGCCCTGTCCGGCATCGTCTCCGACACGTCGATCCGTACCGGTGGCGATGAACTCGATACCGCGATCGTGCAGTTCATGCGCAAGAACTACAACCTGCTCATCGGCGAACCGACGGCCGAGCAGATCAAGGTCGGCATCGGCTCGGCCGCTCCGGTTGGGGACGAGAAGGAAATGGACGTGAAGGGTCGCGACCTGGTCTCAGGCATCCCGAAGACGGTGCGCGTGCACTCGTCCGAAATCCGCGAAGCCATCCAGGAGCCCATCCAGCAGATCGTCGACGCGGTGCGCCGGGCGCTCGAGATCACGCCGCCGGAACTTGCGTCGGACATCGTCGATCGCGGCATCGTCATGACGGGCGGCGGCGCGCTGATCCGCGGTCTCGACCTGGTCCTCCACCAGGAAACGGGCCTTCCGATCCACGTCGACGAAGATCCCCTGACCTGCGTGGTCCGCGGCACAGGGCGCATCCTCGACGACGAGGAGAAGTACTGGTCAGTGCTGCAGACCTGAGGTCAGCGTGGCGCGGGCCACTCGTTCCGGCACGCGCGTGGACACGGTCATCCTGGCCGCATGTCTTGGCGCGTCCCTCTTCGCCACGTTCCTGCCATCGGCGACGCGCCAGTCGGTCGCCGGCGCGGTTCGCGAAACGTTCGTCGGTCCCCTCATCGGCCTGCAGGTCCAGGCGGAACGCGCCCGGAGCGCCTTCATCACGCGCGATATTACGGCGGCGCGCCTCGACAGCCTCGTCCTCCGCAACGCGCGGCTGCAGGACATGGAACAGGAGAACGGACGCCTTCGTGAGTTGATCGGCCTGGGGGCGCGCCTGCAGACCCCGTTCGTCGCCGCTGAAGCCTTGCACCGGTCCGAGTACGGGCAGGCACACACGGCAGTGATCACCGCCGGATCCGACGCCGGCGTGGTGGAGCGTTCCGCCGTCGTGGCACCGGAAGTATTGATCGGCACGGTGGTCAGCGTCGAGCCAAGGAGCAGCACGGCGTTGCTCTGGACGCATCCGGACTTCGGGGTCAGCGCGGTCAGCGCCGACGGCAAGGTGTTCGGGATCGTCAAGCCACATCTCGCCGAAGATGCCGAACGGTACATGCTCGAGCTGCGGAACGTGGCGTTTCGCGATTCATTGCCCGCGGGGACGGAGATCAGGAGTTCAGGCCTGGGCAGCGTCTTCCCGCGCGGCATACCGATCGGCACCGTGGTGTCGGACATAACGACACCCGGCAGCTACGCGCGGACGTACCTGCTCGTGCCCTTGGTGAAGCCGGCGGATGTCAGAGTCGTGATGGTCCTGTTGCCGACCGACGCCGACGTGCAGTCGGCCTGGCGGACGTCTACCGCTGATTCGCTGCGCCGGATCGTTGATCGAGCGGCGGATTCCCTGGCTCGCGTGCCGGCCGATACGGTGCGGCCCGACTCCGGGGGCCGCGGGCGATGAGGCTGTTGCTCCGGACTGTCGGTTGTTTCCTGGTGCTGGTCATCCTTCACTACACGGTGCGCCCGCTGGTCGGGGCACGGATCAGTCTCGATTTCCTGGTGGTGGCGGTGCTGCTGGTCGCGGTGCAGGTGCGTCCGGGCGTCGCGGCGCTGATCGGGTTTGCCACGGGCCTGATTGCGGACTCGATGACGCCCCTCTCGTTCGGCGCCGGCGCACTGGCCTTGAGCGCTGTGGGTTCCGCCGCATCGTCGCTCAAGGCGGCCGTGTTCGGGGACAACGTGCTGCTGAAGGTGGTTTTCCTGGCGGCCGGCAAATGGGCCTTCGACATCGTGTATCTTGTCTTTGAGCGTCGACTGGGCCTCGCCGACCTCGCCGTGCAACTGGTGCTCTGGTCCCCGTTGTCGGCGATTGCCACCGGGGTGGCCGGGGCGCTGGTCGTGATGGCTTTTGGCATCTCCCTGGAGTCGCGCCGGTGAGCCTGCATCCTAACGAGCTTCAGCGTCGAGGCCGGGCGGCGGCGGTAATCGTTGCCACTGCCCTCGGCGTCCTGCTGGCGGCGTTCTTCCGCGCCCAGATCGTCGAACACGCGCAGTTCGCGATGCAGTCCGACGACAACCGCCTGAACGAGGTCCCGCTGCCGGCGCCGCGCGGCATGATTCTCGACCGCAACGGCCAGGTCATCGCCGAGAACATTCCGGGCTACACCGTGTCGATGCTCGCCCAGCGTTCTGACACGCTGAAGGCGACGCTGCAGCGGCTGTCGTCGGTGATCCCGCTCAGCGACAGCATGATCGAGGTCGTGCTGAAGCGGTTCCGTGCGGCCCGGTCGCGACCAGCCGTCGTGCTGTCCGACGCCACGTTCGAACAGGTTTCGATGCTGGAGGAGGAGCGGAGTCGCTTTCCCAACCTCGTGATCCAGGCGGCGCCGAAGCGCTACTACCCGGATGGCAAGGCGGTCGCGTCGTTCGTCGGCTATACGGGCGAGATCAACGAGGCGGAGCTCAACAGCGAAACGTTCCAGGGGTATCGTCCGGGGCAGCAGATCGGGAAGGCGGGACTCGAGAAGCAGTATGAGGCGCAACTGCAGGGGAAAGATGGTTCGCGGTTCGTCGAGGTGGACGCGCGCGGCCGGGTCGTCAGGCAGGCAGGCGCGAGACCGGACCGGCTTCCCGAGGCGGGACCGGACCTGCACACGAGCATCGATCTCGACCTGCAGCGCTTCACGGCCAGCCTGTTCGATTCCACGATGCAGGGCGGCGCGGTCGCGCTCGACCCGACGACCGGCGCCGTCCTGGCCTTTCACAGCGCGCCCACGTTCGACCCTAACGACTTCATCGGTGGCATTTCGGGATCGAAGTACAGCGCGCTGCTGAAGGATCCGCGAAAGCCGCTGTACAACAAGGCGCTGCAGGGCGTGTATCCGCCGGCCTCCACGTTCAAGCTGGCGACGGCCATCATCGCGATGCAGGCCGGGATCGTCGGACTCGGCGACCGGATGCAGCAGCCGTGCACGGGGAGCTATCAGTTCGGTACGCGTCCGTTCCGGTGCTGGGAACGGAAGGGACACGGCAACCTCACGCTGGCGCAGGCGATCGAGAAGTCATGCGACGTCTACTTCTACCAGCTCGGGCTGATGATGGGCCTCGACCGGTTGCTGGCCGGCGGGGACTCGATGGCGTTCAACGAGCGGACCGGCATCGACCTGCCGGAGGAAAACCGGCCGGGATGGCCGGCCGCCACGAGCTACTTCGATCGCCAGTACGGCAAGGGCAACTGGACGAATGCCGTCACGCTCAACCTGTCGATCGGCCAGGGAGAGAACGAACAGACGGTCGTGAACATGGCGCGCTTCTACTCGGCTCTCGCCACCGACGGCAATGCCGTGAGGCCGCACATTGTCGACCAACCGGTTGAACGCCAGAAATTGTTCGACCTCACGCCGGAACAGATGTCGGGCGTGCGCGAAGCGCTGCACGGCGTGGTGTCGACGCGCGGCACGGCGGCGGGCGCCATGCTCAAGGGCGTCGAGGTCGCGGGCAAGACCGGCACCGGCCAGAACTCGCACGGTCCGGACCACGGCTGGTTCGTCGGATTTGCACCGAAGAACGACCCGAAAATCGTCGTGGCCGTGCTCCTCGAGTTTGGAGAACACGGATCAGCTGCTGCGCGCGTCGCGACGAAGATGATCGAACGCTACCTGAAGACGGCGATCATCCAGCCCGTCAACATCACCGGCGGATGATCCGGAAGACCGTTGCGGATTACCCGCTGGCGATGATCGCGCTGTTGCTGACGGCCTTCGGCATCGCCGTGGTGTACAGCGCCGGACAGACCGATTACCCCAGCGCCATCGTCCAGGCCGCGTGGATGCGGCAACTGGCGTGGCTCGGCGTCGGCCTGGTGGCGTTCCTCGTGGTCTCGCGCATGTCGGTGCGTTTCCTCGAGTGGGCGGCCCTGCCTGCGTACTTGTTAGGCGTGACGCTGCTGGCGCTGACCCTGGTCTTCGGCAGTGGGGCCGGCACCGCCGAAAGCATGAAGGGATGGATCGGGTACGGCGTGTTCCGGTTGCAGCCCGCGGAGTTCGCCAAGATTGCCGTGGCGATGATGCTGGCCAAGGTACTCTCGTCCTACAAGGTCCCGCCCAAGTCGCTCCTCGAGCTGGTCAAGCCCGGCATCGTCGTGCTGATCCCCTGGCTGCTCGTGATGAAGCAGCCCGACCTCGGCACCGGCATCGTTTTCGTGGGATTGTTTTTCGTCATGCTGTTCTGGGCCGGTGTATCGGCACAACTGCTGCTGTTTGCGGTGAGTCCCGTGGTGAGCCTGTTGCTCGGCGGCAGCGTGCTGTGGTGGGCGAGCTGGTTCATCCTGCTGATCGTCCTCCTCTGGCTCTACAAGCCATTCGTGGTGGAAGCGGTCGTTATCGTCGTTGCCAACCTGACGATGGGCGTGGCGGCCCCGGTCGTGTGGAACAACGTGCTCAAGCCGCACCAGAAAGAGCGCCTGCTCGTGTTCCTCGACCCTTCGCGAGATCCCAAGGACGCCGGTTACCAGGTGGCGCAGTCCCGCATCGCGATCGGTTCCGGAGGGTGGACCGGCAAGGGTTTCACCGAGGGAACGCAGAAGCGTCTTGCGTTCCTTCCCGAGCAGCACACGGACTTCATCTTTGCGGTGCTGGGCGAGGAACTCGGATTCCTTGGCGTGTGCGCGGCATTGGGTCTCTTCCTGCTGCTCTTTCTGCGCATCATCCGGGTGGCGACGCGCGCGGTGGATCCGTTCAGTAGCCTGGTGGCATTCGGGCTGGCCGGGAGCTGGTTCGTGCACGTGGTGATCAACGTGGGCATGACCATCAACGTCATGCCGATCACCGGCATTCCGCTCCCGTTTTTCTCGTACGGCGGATCGTTCATGCTGGCATGCTGGATTGCTGTTGGCCTCCTCGTCCGAATCTCGGCTGAGGGCAGGGGACGACCGGGAGAACTGGGGTTCGCCTGATCGTCAGGTACGCGACCATCCGCTTGCGGCGCAAGACAAATTGCTTCCCAATCCGAACCTGGAAGACCGCTGGACTCTCGGACAGGGACTCGGTCCTTTGGACTTTGGGAGTGTGCGGCGCCAAGTTTAGTCATGGCTTGGTTCAGGAAGGAGAAAAAGCCCCGTGCCCCGCGCACCGAACGCCACGAGATCCCGGCCGACGTCTGGGAGAAATGTGAGGCGTGCGGCCACACCGACATCCGCGAGAAATTCCTCCGGAATTTCAGCGTCTGTCCGTCGTGCGACTATCACCGGCGCCTTCGCGCGATCGATTACGCGCGGCTGCTGTTCGACGAGAATTCGTGGACAGAAACCGAGACGGAGATTCGCTCGACGGATCCGCTGCAGTTTCCCGATTATCAGGCGCGCATCAAGAAGGCCCGGCTCGTCTCCGATTATGACGCCATCCTCACCGCCGCCGGGACGATCGTGGAGATGCCGGTCGGTATCGGCATCATGGACTTTGCGTTCATGGGAGGCTCGATGGGCTCGGTGGTGGGTGAGAAGATCTCCCGCCTGGCGAATCGTTCGCTCGAGAAAAAGCACCCGCTGATCGTCGTGTCCGCGTCAGGCGGCGCGCGGATGCAGGAAGGCGTGCTGTCGCTGATGCAGATGGCCAAGGTGAGTGCTGTGCTGTCGCAGCTGGCCGAGCGCCGGATTCCCTACGTGTCGATCCTGACGAATCCGACGACCGGGGGCGTGAGCGCGAGCTTCGCCATGCTGGGTGACGCCATCCTGGCCGAACCAGGGGCGGTCATCGGGTTCGCCGGCCCTCGCGTCATCAAGCAGACGTTAGGCCAGGACCTGCCCGAAGGGTTCCAGACGGCCGAGTTCCTGCTGGATCACGGCATGCT
>CBIHMX010000119.1:0-7185 GCA_966211115.1 uncultured Gemmatimonadaceae bacterium
GGTCGCGCACGCATACCAGAAGTCGACCGACTGGCACAACCGCCACCCAAAGCTCTAGCCAAGGATAGCAGTAGCAGTAGCAGCGCAAGGCGCAGCAACAGGTCCAGTTGCAGTTCCCGTAGCAGAACGAATACTGGTACCAGTACCAATAACCACTAACCACTACCAGTTGCCTTCTCCCCTGGTCGCCATCATCATGGGCTCGAAGACCGACCACGAGCACATGCAGCATGCCGAAGCAACACTGGACGCGTTAGGCGTGCCGTACGAGACCCGCATCGTCTCGGCACACCGGACACCCGACTGGATGTTCGAGTACGCCAGCGGTGCCGAGGCGCGCGGGCTGATGGTGATCATCGCCGCCGCCGGCGGGGCGGCGCACCTTCCCGGCATGACCGCGTCCAAGACGCTGGTCCCCGTGTTAGGCGTGCCGATGCCGGTCACGGCGCTCCAAGGCACGGACGCCCTCATGTCCATCGTCCAGATGCCCGCTGGTGTGCCCGTTGGCACCCTCGCCATCGGCAAGCCGGGCGCGATCAACGCCGCCATCCTGGCGGCCGAGATCGTCGGGTTGAGCCGGCCCGAGGTGCGCGAGCGCTTGCGCGCGTGGCGGAACGAGCGCCGCGATGAGGTCCTGAACCAGTCGCTGCCGTGAGCGTGATCCGGCCCGGGGCCACCGTTGGCCTCCTGGGCGGCGGACAACTGGGACGCATGACGGGGTACGCCGCCAGATCGTTAGGCTACGACGTCCACGTGCTGGACCCGGATCCCGAATGCCCCGCCAAGGCGATCGCCAGCCGCCTGGTGACCGGCTCGTTCCGCGACGCTCGGGCAGCCGCCGACCTCGCCCGCCAGGCGGATGTCGTCACGCTGGAGATCGAGCAGATCGGAGCGGACGCGCTGGCGGCGGTCTCCGATCTCGTACCCCTTCGCCCGTCCGCCGAGGCGGTCATCATCGTGCAGGACCGCCTGCGGCAGCGCACGTGGCTCGACGCCAATGGCTTTCCGCTGGGTGCCTGGCGGCCGGCGGTGACGGCGGCTGAAGCCTCGGAAGCCGTGGCGACCTTGGGCCGGTCGGTGATGAAGAAGCCGGTCGGCGGCTATGACGGCCGCGGGCAGGCACGGGTCGGCGCGCCGGCGGAGGCAGCCGCTGCCTGGACGTCGTTAGGCGCCGGTCCGGTGCTGGTGGAACAGTTCCTCGACCTGGAGCTCGAACTGTCGGTCCTCGTGGCGCGTGGGCCGGATGGCGCGATGGTCTCCTATCCGCCGGCGGTGAACCACCACGAGGCCGGTGTCCTCGACTGGTCGGTCTGGCCCGGCCCGCTGCCGCCGGACGTGGTGCGTTCGGCGATCGAGGTGGCCGAGGGCATCGCGTCGACCATGCAGATCGTCGGGCTGATCGCCGTCGAGATGTTCCTGACCCGCGACGGCCGGCTCCTGGTCAACGAACTCGCCCCCCGGCCGCACAACTCGTATCACCATTCGGAGCGCGGTGCCTCGACGAGCCAGTTCGAGCAGTTCGTCCGGGCCGTGTGCGGGCTCCCGTTAGGCTCGGTGGACGTGCTTCGCCCGTGCGCGATCGCCAACCTGCTGGGCGATCTCTGGGAAGGTGGCGATCCTGACATCGCGGGGGCGCTCGCCGTCCCCGACGTCCGCCTGCATCTCTACGGAAAGACCCACGCGCGCCCGGGCCGGAAGATGGGTCACCTGTCGTCGGTGGGGGGTACAGTGGACGAGGCGCGCGAGAAGGTCGTGCGCGCCCGCGACCTGTTTGCCCGGCGCTGATGTCGCGATGACCTGCCGCACCCATTCGCCTGTTGATGCAACACGCCCGACCGCGCCAACCTAACCGGCGACAGCGGTCACTGATCCAAATCGCCGGTCACGACGCCCGAATTCCTGCAGTGCGGAATCAAGATCACGGGGCGTGAATTCCGGCCAGAGCCGGCGCGAGAAGAACAGTTCCGCATACGCGCACTCCCAGAGCAGGAAGTCGCTCAGCCGCTGTTCTCCCCCCGTACGGATCAGCAGGTCCACGTCAGGCACCACCGCATGATCGTGCGACGCCGACGCCAGCGCGATGCCGAACCGTTCCCGCGAAACCTGGCGTCCGCCGGCGCGATGCGCCGCTTCCAAAATTGCGTCGCGCGACGAGTAGTCGACCGCCAGCCGGAGCCGCATCCCGCGCCCGTTGCTGGTCGCCTGTTCCGCCGCTTCGATGGCTGCAAGGAGCGCCGGCGCGAGCCGGTCGCGGCGTCCGACCACGGACAGGCGGATTCCATGCTCGACACACTTCGGCACTTCGGACGCCAGGTAGCGGCGAAAGAGCGACATCAGCGCGCCGACTTCGTCTTCCGGCCGCTGCCAGTTGTCTGACGAAAAGGCGTACAACGTGAGGACGGGGATGCCAGTGCGACGCGCATGCTCGACGATACTGCGCACCGTCTTTGCGCCGGCGAGGTGGCCGGTCGTGCGCGGCCGCCGCCGCTGGCTCGCCCACCGCCCGTTCCCATCCATGATGATGGCCACGTGCCTCGGAAGTGCCCGCGGCCCCTGCCCCGCGGCCTGTGACCCATGACTCATCGTGATCGCGTCGCCTTGATGATGGCTTCCATGTGCTCCAGGTAGCGCTCGAGTGCGCGCCGTCCCGATGCCGTCAACGAATACTCCGTGCGGGGCACGCGGCCCTCGAACGACTTCTTGCACGAGACATACCCGGCGTCCTCGAGCTTCCGCGCATGGACGCTCAGGTTGCCATCCGTCGTCTGCATCAGCGACTTGAGCTCGTTGAACGTCAGCGAGTCGTTCACCGCCAGTGCACTCACGATGCCTAACCGCTGGCGTTCGTGGATCAGCCGATCGAGATCCGCGGCCTGTGACTCGGCGCGGCCCCGTTCCACCCGTGGCGCCTGCGGGGCATCCTTGCCCGCGCCGCTTCGACGCCGATCCTCGGCCAGGTTGCTACGCTTACCCACCGTACCTCCTTGCGATGTAAAACCCGAACACCACGTGCAGCACGCCGAACCCGGCGAGCATCATCCAGTTGGCGGCCGTGGCCGGCAACCACAGCGCCACCACGCCGCTGATCATGAAGGCCACTCCCATGACGGGAATGACCGGTACCGACAGCGCGCCGCCGGCGGTGCCCCCCGCGCCGTAGAGCAGGAGCCACATCCCCACCAGCAGGTCCCGCGGCGCCGCTGTAGTGAGCGCCAGCGTCAGGATGGCCCCGGCCAGCAGCGGCGGCGTAAACGCCAGCGCGAACTTCTGGCCGGGCCCCGACATCATCGGCATGCCTAACGCCCGGGACTTCCGGGACGTCAGGGTCAGCTCGATGACGACCGCCAGGGCGGCCGCGGCCACCCATACCCACACCCACGATCCGGCCGTCGCCATGCGCCCGGCCACGAACGTCGTTGCCACGGCCAGCACGCCGATGGCGACGATGCCGGCGCCGGAGACGGCGGTGAACGACCCCGCCCGCTCCATCGCCTGGCGAATGAACGTCAGGTTATCGATCGCCCGGTCATGGAGGGCCGGTGCGGATCCAGGTTCCCTGGGTGCTCCGGGTGCGGTGCGTGGCTGGCTCACGGATGAAATCGAACCGGGGAGGGGCGCACTGTCAAGTACTTTACGGCGCCAAGTCGAAGGCGGGTGAGCCGGCCACTGCCCGCCGGGTTACCACCGTACCAGGGCGACGCTCACCGTGCTGTAGGCGTGATGCGCGGGACCGGTGCGATACTCACGTGACCGTGTCACCGCCCGGTACTCCACCGATACGCCCTGCCAGCGCAGGCCAGCGCCAAACGCGTACTGCCGCACTCCAGGCACGCGGTCCACGTGGCGCGAGGGTCGGCGCAGCGTTCCATCGAGGGACATGTCGCGCGCAACGTAATCGGCGCGGCCCCCCGCCGAGATCCACCATTCGAGCGGAGCACGACCGCGCCAGAGCGGGGGATGCCAGGGATGCGACAGGCTCCGGCCCACCCTGATTCGCGCACCCGCGTCCACGTGGGTCCTGATATTGCCGAGCGAGAAACCGGCTTCGGGCACGACGTCGAAGCCGATCCCACGTGGCGACGAGCGCCGCGCCAGCAAGGTCGATCGGCGGTGTTCGAACAGCGCGCCGGGTTCGAAGCCGATCTGCGTTTCCCAGCCATCGGCCGGTTCGTTGAACCCGATCCGGTGCGCGACGCGTTGCGCGAGCGCACCGCCGGCCGGCGCACCGGTCACTCCCAGCGACAGGCTGGTCGCCGACAGGGATCGCGCGGACGAGACCCGCGCCGTCCCGCGAAAGAATAGCCAGGCGAAAAATGGCCGCTCGAGCTCCCACTCGTCCACCGCATGCGGCGTCCGGTCCAGGTGCGGCGTGTACAGGTCCTGGCCTAACGTGACCATCGTCGACCGGCAGGCCGGCGCGCCGTTCGCCGCCGCGCAGTCGGGAATTCGGGGCGCAATCCGTGATCCCCACCATGGCGCCGACTGGCTTTCCAGTGAGAGATGCACACCGTTGGTGTACTCCTCGTCCGGTCGATGCGTGTGCCGGCGCCAGAAGTTGTAAACGTCGTTGTCGAGTTCCAACTTCGGCAACCAGGCCTGGGCGTGCGCTTCGGGAGCCCACGCCAGGCTGGCCAGCCAGATCAGCATCCCGATTTTGCGTACGATAGCCATAAAGGCGATTAGAGCGGATAGGGCAGAACACGGACTACCCGGAGTAACGGATAAACACGGATCGAGCATGCCGTGAAGGGCAGCACAGCGCAACATTGCTGGGAGCGATTCCTTGCTGCCCTTCACGGCATGCTCAATCCGTGTAAATCCCGTTTCCCGCGTGTTCCGTGTTCCGCCCTACCCGTTCTTATCGTTTTATTACGCAATCGTGAGTCAAAGAAAGAAATCGCGCGCCCAGAAACCGGTCGCATCAAGGACGTTCAGCTGGTTGACGCCCCTCCCCGAAGGCGCCGTTGAACTCGATCGACGCACCACCTTCGTCTTCATCCTGGCGATCCTGCTACTCGTTGCCTTCCAGTATTTCGGGAAACCAGAGTCGTATCGCGGGTGGATCGCCGACGCCTGGCAGCCCGTCGCCACGAACCTCGGCGCCAACGCGTCGATGGCGCCGTACCTGCACTGGGGTGTGTCGTCGATCGTGCTGCGCGTCCTGATCCCGTTCGCCGTCATTCTGTTCGTCTTTCGCGAGCCGATGGCGAACTATGGATGGCGGTGGCGCGGGACCCTGCGGCACGCGCCGGTCTACCTGGCGATGTACGCGCTGATGGTGCCGGTCATCTTCTGGGCGGCGCAGCAGCCAGCCTTCCTGCAGAAGTATCCGGTCTACAAGGGTGCCGCCGCCGGCGGCAGCGCCTTCTGGGGTTACGAGCTGTTCTATGGCGCGCAGTTCCTCGGCGTCGAGTTCTTCTTCCGCGGCTTCCTCACCTTTGCGCTGTTCCGGCGGTTCGGCTACAACGCCCTCCTGATCATGGCGATCCCCTACGTCATGGTGCACTTCAACAAGCCGCTCCCCGAGACGTTAGGCGCACTGGGAGCGGCACTGATTCTCGGCGGCGCCGCGCTGCGGGCCGGCAGTTGCATCCCGGGTTTTTTCCTGCACTGGGCCGTAGGCCTGACGATGGACGCATTGGCGGTCAGGGAAATGCTGGGCTGACACGGCCCGGCCCGTTGCCGCTGAACCCCTCCGCGCGCGACCGGGGTATGTCGTCGAAACCGGAGTGGGAGGCATCATGGGCGTAATCGTGCTCGGCGTTATCGTCCTCGCCGTCGCCGTGGTCGGGTGGCTGGCGTGGCAGGCGCAGCGGACCCAGCGACTTCGCACTCGTTATGCGGGCGAGTACGACCGGACGGTGAGTGAACTGGGTGTCCGGCGGGGTGAGGCGGAACTGGTTCAGCGACAGGAGCGGGTGCGCCAGCTGGACCTGCGTCCCCTGTCGGCCGCGGAGTCGGACCGGTTCGTGACTGGCTGGCGCCGCGTGCAGGAACAGTTCGTGGACGATCCCGAAGGCGCGGTGACCCGTGGCGACGCACTCGTCGATGAAGTGATGCGCGCGCGGGGATATCCGCTGTCCAGCTTTGACCGGCAGGTGGCGGACCTGTCGGTGGATCATCCGCGCGTCGTGCAGAACTACCGCGTCGCGCGTGACATCGCGATCAGCCACCGCCGCGGCGCGGCCTCGACCGAAGACCTGCGCCAGGCCATGGTGCTGTATCGCGAAATGTTCGAGGATCTCCTCGAAGTCACCCCGGTGTCAGGCCGGAGTGTCCTCGAGCGCGAGGTGACGCCGCCTCCCCAGCGCGACGACGATATCGACGTCGCGCGCACCCAGCGCCGACTGAGGGATATCGACCGGGAGGTCAGGCCCTGAGCCGCGCCGCTGGCTCGCCTATTTGCAGGTCGACACCCACTGCTTCGGGATCACCGTCGAGTTGCCGGAGGGGTCGAGGATGACGGTGCCGTTCATCGTGACCCGCGCGTTAGGCATCCGGCCCTGTGAGACGAGGCTCAGGTGGTAGACCTGGTCGGTACCCGATGCACCCGTCGTCACATCGGTGATGCTTTCGCTGTGCGAGTTCTGCTGCAGGCGGTACCCCTTGCCCGAGATGAGCCCGACGCCGGACAGGTTCATGTTGATGTGCCCCCGGATGAATACCCGCGACCCTTCCGTCCACGTTCGCGTCACGATGTGGGCGTTGCCGGAGACGAGCACGGACTCACCGGTGCACTCGTTGAAGACGGTGAACGACAGCGGCGTCCAGGTGTCGGGCCCCTTCGCTGCCGGCTCGGGCGACGCGGGGCTGGAGAAGAGGATTGTCGTCAGGGCAAGCGTGAGGATCGTCATGGACTTCTCGTCGTTGGGGGTTCTGCCTGACGCGAGTCGCCCTGCGTAGGCCTCGCAGGAACGGAATAGCCCGCGCGTTCGCGGTCAAGGTTAGGCATCGTCAGGCCGGTTACACTGATGCAGCCGTGCCACATTTCACGACGCGCTACCGGATCCGGAAGAACTGGGCGGCGGCACGTTCGCCTGACGCCATGGCGCCGTCGACCGTGGGACAGGGGCCGACACCGCCCTGGCTCTCCTGCGACCAGCTGGAGACCCAGGGCACATCGACGCCGACCTTCTGCGCAGAGGGAATCACCGGCGGCTTTTGCGACATCCGGCGACCCTATCG
>CBIHMX010000120.1:0-7165 GCA_966211115.1 uncultured Gemmatimonadaceae bacterium
GCAACGTGGTGTACATCGATCACGGCGGCGGACTGTCGAGCGCCTATCTGCACCTGTCGGAGCAACTGGTCGCCGCCGGCGACACCGTGTCGCGCGGGCAGACCATTGGCCGCGTCGGCGCCACCGGGCGGGTGACGGGGCCGCACCTGCACCTCATCGTTCGGTATGGCGGCGTCACCGTCGATCCGCTTTCGCTTTTTGCGCTCGCTGGCGAAGCGAAGTGAGGCCGCGACCTTTGACCCGTCTCATCGGCCTGCTGCGCTACAGGCTTCTTTCACGCGGCTGCGCGGTCACCCGCGTTTCACGGCCCTGCCGGCCCGGATGAACCTCGCCTGAATTCACGACGACGATTCCCGGTAGCGCTCCGGTGCATAACGACGCGCCAGGGTACCGTTCGCTGCCTCGAGGTCAATCGCGTGCACGAGGACGCCTTCCTCGCCATACGGCAGGTGGCCCACGCAGGTTCCCTGGGGATCGATGATGCTCGTCGCCGCTTCCTGGAACCGGAGCGCGTAGTTGACGCTGGCGAACCAGATGCCGTTCTCGATGCTGCGCAGCATCATCGCTTTCTCGTAATACGGACTGCCTGACGCGCCCCACTCGGTGAGCGCCGCGCCGGTCGTTTCGTGGCCGGTGTGTTGTGGATGAAAGACAACCTTCGCGCCGCGCATGGCGGCGAAACGCACGGTCTCGGGATACCGCCATCCTTCGTGACAGGTGACGACACCGAACGTGACACCGTTCACCTCGAAGACCCGGCGCGTCTCCCCGGGCACATAGAACTGGTCCTCGGTGGGGTCGAGCTGGTTCTTCGACTGCGTGCCCTGCACCGTTCCATCGGCATTGATCACCGTCGCCAGAATCTGGCGTCCCGGCGGAGCGATCCACTCGTGGCTGAGGATGACGGCGACCTGATGCCTCCTCGCCGATTGCCTGACGCCGTCGACGGCGTGCTGCTGCGTGCCCTCGTCCCACGGCAACACATCGAAGTCCTGTCCGCGCAAGCCCGGCAGGTACGCTTCGGGAAAGCAGACGATGGCCGCGCCCTTCGCGCTCGCTTCGGCCACCAGCCGGTCGATCGAGTCGAGTCCATGCTGGAGCGACGACGGCACCCGCGGCGACGCCAGCGCGATCGTCAGCGTACTGGTGATCACGGAGTGATCCGACCCGTGCGGCGAAATTCGTGAACGTACGCGGTGAGTTCCGTAAACCCGCGTACGCCATAGAGCGCAACCGAGCGAGCAGTGGTGTCAGTGAAGAAATAGCCGATATCGGAGCTGTCCGCGTTTCGCGAGAATCTCCAGCGTCGTGGCCCGGATCTCAGCCAGAGCGTATCTCCACCGCGATAGTGTACCGTCGCACCGGCCGTGATCAGTGAATCCATCGCGGTCCCGATGTGATACGCAAAGTCATCGAGCGCCGCCGCAAGGTCCTGGTCCTTCTCGAGCTGCTCGTTCGTGGCGATCGGGTAGAAGCCGATCATCGTCACCCCCGAGACGTCTACCCACGCCGACTCGGCAACGGCCGCGAAACCGGAATCAATAACCGGCACGCGGCCGGTATCCGCCGTTGGCGCGCGATCCGCGGCTGTCGGGGTGCACGCAACGAATGCCGCGACCACGGTACCAGCGATGCGCAGTCCCTTCCACGAGTTGCTCATGCCTCAGGAAGGTAATCCGGCGGGGGCGCGCAGACCTCGTGTCGTTACTCCTCGCGCATGACCTCCACCGGCTGAACGCGCGTGGCCCGGCGGGCCGGGATGAGGGTGGCGGCAATCGCCGCCGCGATCAGCAGAAGCGGCGACAGGGCGAAGGTGCCGGGATCGCGCACGTCGATGCCGTACACGAGGCCGGACATGACCCGGGACGCCAGCCAGGCGACGATCCCGCCGGCAGCGACCCCGATGCCGATGACCAGCATCATCTCGCTCGAGACGTGGCGCAGCAGGTCGCTTCGTGTGGCGCCGAGGGCGGCGCGAATCCCGAACTCGCGCATCCGTTGGGCGACGGCATTGGAGGTCACCGCGTACACACCTAACGCGGCAATGACCAGCGCCAGCGCGCCGAAGAGCGTGATCAGCATCGTATTCGCCTTCCGCGCCGCCATCGACGCCCCGACGACTTCGTCCATCGAACGGATGTTGTAGACGGCCTGGCTCGGGTCCACGTCGCGGACGGCCCGGGTCATTCCTTCCAGCAGTGCCGCCACTGGCCCGGTGCCCCTGACCACCAGCGCCAGGTTAGCGCCGAGGCTGGACTTCGCCGGGAAGTACATCTGGGGTCCCGGATCGCGTTCCAGGCCGCCCTCACGGACGTCGGCAACGACGCCGATGACGGCAATCGGCGGCCCGTCGCCGCCGAACAGGAACGTGCGGCCGATCGGGTCGGTGGTCGGCCAGTAGGTCTTTGCCATGGCTTCACTGATCAGGGCCACGGGCCTGGCGCTATCACCGTCGGCTTCCGTGAATCCCCGGCCGCGGCGTACAGCGATGCCTAACGCTTCGAGATAGCCGTCGGAAGCAATGAGGTAGCGCGGGAAGACCTCCTTTGCTTCTGGCGGCGCGCCATCTACCGTCACCGAGATGCCGATGCCACCGCTTCCACGCAGTGGCAGGTCGTTGACGACGCCGGCCGCGCTCACGCCCGGCAAGCGACGGACGTTGGCCAGAATGTCGTCGACACGCGCCACGCGCGCGGCGGCGCCTGTCCCGGACACGAAGCTGAGCTCCAGCGTAGCGACCTGCTCGGGACGCATTCCGGTATCGGTGGCGACCAGTCGCTCGAAGGACCGCAACATGAGCCCGGCCCCCACCAGCAGAACGCCAGCGAGCGCCAGTTCGGAGGCGACGAGGATGCGTTGTCCCCGCCGCGCACCGCGGGCGCTCGCGCCATGGCCCCCGCCGGACTTGATGGCCACCGATGCCTCGCCGCGAGTGACGCCGAACGCCGGCCAGAGACCGAACAGAATACCTGTCGCCACAGCGAGCAGCGCGCCAAACGTGAAGACCCGCCAGTCGAGCTGGACCGGCGTGACACCAGCCAGGCTGGCGGGCATGAGCGTGCGAAGGACGCCTAACGTGATTGGCGCGATGGCAATCCCGATTGCCGCGCCACCCACCGACAGCATGATGCTTTCGGCCAGCAACTGGTTCAGCAGCCGCCCGCGCGTGGCGCCCAGAACGGAACGAAGCGCCAGCTCCCGCGCCCGCGACGCGCCGTAGGAGAGCAGGAGGTTGGTCACGTTGGCGCAGGCGATGAGCAGCAGCAGTCCGGTGACGCCGAAGAGCACGAGCAGTGCTGTCCGCCGGTCGCCCACCAGCTTGTCGCGTAACGGTTCCGCGGCACCCTCGGCCTGAATGATCCGGAGGTTCTCGTCACTGGAGAGCCGCTGGCCGGGAGTGCGCGGCATGGTCGACGTTATGCGCGCCCACCCTTCCTGTAGTCGTGCTTCCGCCGTCGCGGCGGTCACGCCGAAGGCACGCCGCGCAATGACCGTCGACGGCAGGTAGCCGCGGAACGCCTCGAACGTGCGGCCGGAAATGGGAATGTTGAGCGGAATCCAGAGGTCGCTCTGGTTCGGGAACGAGAAGTCCCGGGGCATGACGCCGATGATTTCGTATTGCCTGGTATTGAGCGGCAGCAGCGTGCCGAGCACCTCGCCGCCGCCAAAACGCTCCTGCCAGAGCTGCCACGACAGGACGACGACGTCCGGCGCCTCGACGCCCCCGTCGGCGGGACCGATCGCCCGGCCGTGGAGGGGACGAACGCCTAACGTGGTGAAGAAATCGCCGGACACGACGCCGGCGTTCACGCGTTGCGGCCGCTCGGCCGACACCAGGTTCAGGCCACCCGCGGCATATACGGCCACGTGGGAAAAGACATCCTTCATGTCCTTGACGTGGTCGATGTCGAAGGGACGGACCTGCGGCTCGTTTCCCCACCGGAACGTACTGGGGACGTTGACGCGCTGCAGGGTCACCAGTTCATCCGCGCGCATGAAGGGCAACGGCCGCAGGAATGCCGCGTCGATCGCACTGAACATGGCGGTCGTCGCACCGATGCCGAGCGCGAGGATCGAGACGACCGAAGCGGTGAACCAGCCGTGTTGTCGCAGACGGCGCGCGCCGTAGCGGATGTCCTGCGTGATCGCATCGAGCCGGATCCAGCCCCAGGCGTCGCGTCCCTGTTCGGTGCGCGGCAGGGTGCGGCCGAATCGGCGCGAGGCCTCGCTGCGCGCCGCGCGTTCGCCGACGCCGTCGCGTATGAGCGCTTCGGCGCGCAGGTCGCGGTGCAGTTGCATCTCGTCCTCGAGCTCGCGGGTGGCGCGCTCCCGGAACAGGAAGAACTGCAGCCGTCGCCAGATCGTTCCGAGCATCGTCAGGCTCCTGCCGGTGAGAGGTCGAGAATGGCGGCGATGGCGCGTAAAACCCGGGCGTATGACTGCAGCGATCGCTCCAGGTGCCTGTGCCCCGCCCGCGTGACGCGGTAGTACCGGGCGCGCCGGTTGTCGGCGGTTCTGCCCCAGGTGCCCGAGATCCATCCCTGGACCAGCATCCGTTGCAGCGCCGGGTAGAGGGAGCCTTCCTCCACCACGAAGACGCCGCCTGACGTTCCATCGATGGCTTCCGCGATCTGGAAGCCGTGCAGTTCGTCACCGCTGCGCGCGAGAGTCCTGAGGATCAGCATGTCGAGCGTGCCGGGCGGGATTTCTTCGCGAACGGTGGTCATGGTCGTGACATAGTTGTTCTATGTCAGACACGATACGACGGCGGACCGTTGCCTGCCACCAGGTGGAAGTGTGCCGCGGTGAAACGGTAGCGCACCCTGACACGGTGGACCCCCAGCCTCCGCCCTCCGTAGTCAGCCCAACGTCAATAGCCAGAGACTCGCGTCTTCCCCGAACCGCCCCGACAAATCCGCGTCAGTCATTCGCGGAGACTCGCAGTTCCCATCAGTTGACGTTACCGCGTCAATCCTCAGTACTCCGAGCCATCCGGATCCGCTACAACTGAATTCACCGGACGAAATAGAATGCGAGACCGAGGACCGCGTAGACCGCGAGCAGCAACACTCCCTCGAACCAGGTCGTCTCACCATCATGGGCAATCGCGTCGATCGCGAAGGACACCCCGGCAATGGCGACCAGCTCCAGCGGATTCGCGAACACGAGGTTCATGGGGGTCCCCATGATGTACGACGCGATTACCAGCAACGGCGCCACCAGCAGCGCGATCTGGATCGTGGAGCCCACCGTTATGGACATCACCAGCCCCATTCGATCCTTCCGTGCGAAGTAAACGGCGGAGATGTACTCGGCGGCATTGCCAACCACGGCAAGCACGGTGACGCCGAGAAAGAACGGTGTCAGGCCGAGACCTTCAGCCGTCTGCTCGAGACTCCCGGAGACCAGCTCCGCCTGAACCGCCGTGGCAATCGTCGCCACGACCAGCACCGCGACCGCTTTGCGGGCCGACCAGTGCGCCTTGTGCGCGGTCTCATCTTCCGACGCGCCGGAGAAAACGTTCCGGTGCGTGACCAGCGTGTAGATCAGGTTCGCGACGTACACCGCGATGAGGACGATGCTGACGCCGAGGCTCAGTCGTTCGTCGAGCACGCTGGCCTCGGCCGGGCTGACGCGGGCGCGCTCGGTCCAGTCGAAGAGGGCCGGCACCAGCAGCGCGATCATCGACAGCATCAACATGTTCCCGAGCTGCCCGGCGCTCTCGCGGGAGAACTTCTGCCGTTCCCGTCCCAGACTTCCCACGACGATCGCGAGTCCGAGGCCGAGCAAGCTGTTGCCGATGATGGCGCCGGTGATCTGGGCCTTCACGACGTCGGCGTGCCCAGCCTTCAGGACAAATATCGCGATGATGAACTCCGCGGCATTGCCGAACGAGACATTCAGCAACCCTCCGAGCGCCGCGCCGACACTGGCCGCAAGTTGCTCAGTCGCGCGTCGTATCCATTCGGCAAGTGGGACGATGCCGATGATCGCGGTGGCAAATACCCAGGGAGCGGGTGCGTGGACGACATGTTCGAGCGTCAGCGACAGCGGGATGAACAGCAGTAGCAGGTTCAGCATGTCGCCGGATTGGGCATGTGGAGAGGAGACTCGCTTCCCGTTACAGGCTACTTCGGCGGCTCATAATACTCCATCGGCCGGACCTCCGAGGTTCCTTCGAATCCCGGCCAATGCTGCCGGTGCAGTTCCATGAACCGCGTCGCGAGGTCGACGGCCTGTTGGCGGTTGGCGACATCGACGATCGCATAGCCGCCGATCAACTCCTTCGCTTCGGTAAACGGGCCATCCGTCATCTTCAACTTGCCGCCCTTCAGGTCGAGCCGGGCAGCGTCCGATGTATTGAGGAGACCGCCGGTCGCCTTGAGAATCCCGCTCGAAAAGGATTCACGGACGAAGCCATCCATCTTGTCGAAAAATCCGGGTGGAGCGGACGTTGCCTTCACATCAGGGCTGTGACTGACGAACATGAGGTACCGCATCGTTGCTCTCCGTGAGGTGTTCGTTGAGTGAACGTTCAGTTGCTCGCTGATACGTCGAACGACACACATCAAAATCGACATCGCTGCAAGTGGCGTAGTAGCAGGCACTTCCCTGTTCGCAGAACCCGGCGACGCCTGACGCCGGACAAGTAAGCCTTTCGCGTGGGGGCGCTCACGCCTACCATCTCGCTTCTACCACTTCACGACTCCTCGATGGCCACTCTCGCTGACGTCCGCAGAATTGCGATGAAGCTGCCCGGAACGGTTGAGCAGGAGGATCGCATTGCCTTTTCGGTGCCCGTCAAGGGAAAGCTCAAAGGTTATGCCTGGGTATGGAAGGAACGGATCGACCCGAAAAAGGCACGGGTGCCTAACAAAAGCGTGCTGGCGGTCCGCGTGGCGAACCTCGCCGAGAAGGACATGATGCTCGCCATGGACTCGGTGAAGTTCTTCACCGAACCGCACTACAACGGATATCCGGCAGTGCTGGTGCGACTCGCTGAAATGAAAGCGGCGGACCTCAGGCAGTTGCTCGACCATGGCTGGCGCTGCACGGCCCCAAGAGAGGTCTTGAAGCCGCCGAAGCCCGCGAAGGAAATCCGGAAAGCCCCACGCCATCCGCGTTGATTCGCCTAATCCGCGATGACTCGCCGTTCCGGCCGTTG
>CBIHMX010000121.1:0-7158 GCA_966211115.1 uncultured Gemmatimonadaceae bacterium
CTGACCCCGAACCCTGGTCCGTCCCCGTTCTGCCAGGTGGGGGCTAGGATTCGCCGGATGCGTCAGGATCTCCGATCGCTGCTCCTCGCTGCCGCGCTCATGGCCCCGGCCGCCGCGCAAGCGCAGCCCGTGGGCACCACGCGACGCATCCTGCCCGAGCTGCGCGTGGACGCATCGACCGGGACCGTCGACCTCCTCCACTTCGGTGGCGGATTTCACGTCAACTCCGGCACCTACATGCGCCTGGCCCTCCTCGGCGGTATTGGCCGAGCCTGGACCGCGGGCCAATCCTCAACCAGCTACCGATTCGAGCTGCAGGGCCGATTCCACCTCGATCCCGCAAGGACCAGTCGTTTCGGACTTTATGGCATCGGCGGGATCACCGCGCGTCACGACGATTTCAGCGATTGGCAATCGCTGATCGTCGCCGGCGCCGGGATCGAACTCCCCGCATACGCGCACGCCACGCTCGCCCTCGAAGTCGCGCTGGCGGGCGGTTTCCGGTTTTCGGTACTGACTCGTCGCCTGACGCTGGGTCGCCGTTGAAACGAAAACGCCCCCGGAATCCGGGGGCGTTTCAACCGCTATACCGCAGTTGCGACTTGCGGTGTGGCCTTTGGCGGCTGTACAAACCGCTCGCCAAGGACCCGAATCTGTCCAAGTTCCTTCTGCGTCAGCTCGGTGAACCTGTCAGCGAGGTACTTCATCGTGTCGTCGAACCACTGTGCCTGATCATCCGGTTCGCAACCGATAACCCCGCATTGCATGATGTGCTGGAACATTTCGTCGCGGGCCTCCTCGAAAGGGGTCGGCGTCGCGACTTCACGCGGACGACGTACTTGTCTTTTCGCCATTAATCCCGGGTGTGCGTTAAGGGAACGCCCAAAGATAAAGCATGATGTGACACCGTTGTACCTACGCAGCGCAGGATCGTTTCGTTTGAAAACGAGCCAATCCCGATCGTCTTCGTGACAAGTCGCAGACAGGGATGGCCACGACGCAGCATCTGGCTCGATATGTGCCGGGTTGATGGGCATTTGCGTGACTGTCCCTCAGGAGGCGACGCGCTGGACTGCCCGGTCGTCCTTGGGATAACTTGCCCCGTCCGATGAATGAAGAGACGTACGGCGAAGACCGAGCCCGCCATCTCGAAGCCCTGCTGCGAGCCCTGGCGGAGCGGATCCGCGAGTTGGATCAGGCTGGGAAGCTGCTCTCGGATCCCGGGGAGTTGCTGCGCCTGATGGGCGACATACGGAGCGAGCTGTTCACGTACGAAGTCAGGGCAACCTTCGATACGCCAGAAATTGCCGAACACCGGCGCATCGTGTCCGAATCACAATCCAGCGAGACGATCGAATGGCAAAAGACCGAATGGACGCCGGACGAGGACGAGGAAAGTCAGTAAAGTCCGGTGCGCCGGCCAAAAAGGTCGAAATCAGGGGCAATGATAAACGACCCTTCTACGCGATTCTGGGCGTGATCGCCGCGGCTGCGGCGGTTTTCATCGTTTACCAGATGTCGCAGGCCAAATCTTCGGGCGTCATCACGATCGACCCGAGCACGCCGCTGCCCGAGGCATCCGGCTACCTGATGGGAAGTCCGAGCGCGCCCGTTCAGATCCTGGAATTTGCCGATTTCGAGTGCCCCGCGTGCGCCTCGTTCGCAACGCTGACCGAGCCGGATGTCCGCAAGCGATTGGTCGAGACGGGGCAGGTGAGTTTCCGTTTCCTGGACTTTCCACTCGCTATGCACCCGAACACCTGGGATGCTTCGTTTGCCGCCGCCTGCGCCAACGAACAGGGAAAGTTCTGGGAAATGCACGACCGGATCTTCGCGACCCAGGACCAGTGGAACGGCATGGTCACCAATCGCCCCAAGGCCGTCTTCAGCCGTCTCGCGGGCGAGTTGGCGCTGAACGAGTCGCAGTGGGAAGAGTGCTACGATTCGCAGAAGTACAAGCTCAACATCGCGGCCACCATGCGCGAAGGGGAGCGGCGTTTCGTGCAGTCGACGCCGACCTTCATCATCGGCGACAAGCTCGTGCCGGGCGCGATCGGATACGACCAGTTGAAGGCGTACGTCGATTCGGCGCTGGCCAAGGCGCCCGCACCTGCCGCGCCGTCCGGCGACTCCGGGATCAGTACGTCGGTCCCGCCGCAGTAATCATCCTCGTCCCCACCAATCGCTCGTGACCCGACGCATGATCATTGCCGCCCTGGCTCTCGCCGGGGTCGGCCTCGCGACGTACCTCGCGATGTACAAGCTGGGAATGATCGGCACCCTGGCCTGCAGCATTGGGCAGTGCGAAACGGTCAAACTGAGCAAGTGGTCGATCCTGTTAGGCATTCCGGTCGCGGTGTGGGGACTCGGTTTCTACGTCGCGCTGTTCCTGGTGGCTTTTCTCGGCACGACGCAGCGCTTCATGAACGCCGAGTGGATCAGTCACGTGATGCTGGCGATGACCGGCTGGGGCGTGCTGTTCTCGGGGTGGCTGACGTATATCGAGCTATTCGTGATCAACGCGGTGTGCATGTTCTGCGTGATGAGTGCGGTTCTCGTTTGTGTGCTGTTCGTTTTGTCCTGGCTTGAGTGGAGAGTTCGGCCGCGGATTGCCTAAGTGTTTCCTGGCTCGCTCTCCTCGCGCGAACAGCCAGACCTACGATTCCTTCTCCTCGTACTGCTCCTTCAACGACGCCACGACCGCCGGATCCGCCAGCGTCGTCGTATCGCCTAACGCGCGGCCCTCCGCGATGTCCCGAAGCAGCCGGCGCATGATCTTGCCCGAGCGCGTCTTGGGGAGGTCCGCCGAAAACAGCACGTCGTCCGGCCGTGCCAGCGCCCCGATCTTCTGCGCCACGAACGCCCGCAGCTCCTCGCGCAACACCGGCGTTGCCTCGTGCCCCAGCCGCAGCGTGACGAACGCCGAAATGGCCTGGCCCTTGAGGTCGTGCGTCTTTCCCACCACGGCCGCCTCGCACACCGCCGGGTGCTCCACCAGCGCGGACTCGACTTCCATCGTACCGATGCGGTGACCGGCGACGTTCAGCACGTCGTCCACGCGGCCGAGTATCCAGAAGTAGTTGTCTTCATCGAGCTTGGCGCCGTCGCCGGGAAAATACAGGTCGGGCCGCCCGGGCCATTTCGAGAAATACGTCTGCACGTACCGGTCATCGTCGCCCCAGATCGTGCGCAACATCGACGGCCACGGCCGCGTCAGTGCCAGCAACCCGCCGCCCACCGGAATCTCCTTCGCGTTGGCGTCCAGCAGGGTGGCGAAGAACCCCGGCAGCGGACGCGTCGCGCTCCCCGGCTTGGTCTCGGTGAGGCCGGGCAGCGGCGAGATCACGATGGCGCCGGTTTCCGTCTGCCACCACGTGTCGACGATGGGGCAGCGGCCATGCCCGATGTGCTCATGATACCAGACCCACGCCTCGGGATTGATCGGCTCACCCACGCTGCCTAACAAGCGGAGCTGCGACAGGTCGTGCCGCGCCGGATAGCCGTCCCCCCACTTCATGAACGCCCGGATGGCGGTGGGCGCCGTGTAGAACACGGTCACGCCAAGACGCTCGCACATCGCCCAGAACCGGTCACGGTCCGGCCAGTCCGGCGCGCCCTCGTACATGACGACGGTCGTGCCGCTGGCCAGTGGACCGTACACGACATACGAATGCCCCGTCACCCAGCCGATGTCGGCGGTGCACCAGAACACGTCCGACTCGCGCAGGTCGAAGACGTCGCGCGTCGTCGCGGTGACCCCCGTGAGGTATCCGCCCGTGGTATGAACGATCCCCTTCGGCTTCCCGGTGGTGCCTGACGTATACAGGATGAACAGCACGTCCTCGGCATCCATCGGCTCCGGTTCGCAATCCTGCGAGGCGTTATGCATGAGTTCATGCCACCACAGGTCGCGCCCGTCGTGCATGCTCGCCGGCGAGTCACTGCCCGGGTGGCGCTGGACGACGACCACGTGCTCGACCGTTGGGACATGCTCCAGCGCCTTGTCCGTGTTGTGCTTGAGCGGCACCAGTTGTCCGCGCCGATATCCGCCATCGGCAGTAATGACGACCTTCGCCTTGGCGTCGTTCATCCGGTCACGCAGTGACTCCGGCGAGAACCCGCCGAACACGACCGAATGGACGGCGCCGATCCGCGCGCAGGCGAGCATCGCGATGGCCGCCTCGGGAATCATCGGCAGGTAGATGCCGACCCGATCGCCCCGGCGGATGCCTAACTGCTTGAGCACGTTCGCGAACTTCCGGACCTCGCAGTACAGGTCCCAATAGGTCAGCGTGCGCCGGTCACCCGGCTCTCCCTCCCAGACCAGTGCTGCCTTGTTGCGACGGGCGGTGCTGATGTGCCGGTCGAGGCAGTTCTGTGACACGTTGAGCTGCCCGCCGAGGAACCATTTCGCGTGAGGTGGCGTCCACTCGAGCACGGTGTGCCAGGGCTTGATCCAGTCCAGCTCGCGCGCCCGGTCTGCCCAATAACTCTCGTAGTCGCGTGACGCGGCCTCATACATGGCCGAGTCTTGAATACGCGCCTGTTTCCGGAAGTCGTCCGGTGGCGGAAACTTGCGATTCTCCTGGAGCAGGACGTCGATGTCAGACATGCGGATTTGGGATGGCAGGGCGCAGGCACGGTACAGTGTGCAAAGTGTGACCGGCGCAGGGCCATTTCCAGACTTTTCCTTTCTTCGGCCCTGACACCCGTGGTCCGCGACGTCCGTAGATTCAGAGGACCCTCGACCAGACAGGAGAGTTCATGGACGGCGACCTCGCTCGGGTCATCGTAGCCGGGATCATCGGGATCACCATCACAGCATCGACGCTGGCCATGGCGATCACCCGCATCTACACCTCCCGGCGCCGCAAGGACCTCACGCCCGACAGCATGGGCCGCCTCGAGCAACGACTCGAGCGCATGGAGCAGGCGATCGACGCGATGGCGGTCGAAGTCGAGCGGGTGGCAGAAGGGCAGAGATTCACGAGCCGACTCCTCGCCGACCGTCAGGTCGAACGCCAACCCTGATCCGCCATGATTTTTGCTCTGCTGACCGTCATCGTCGTGATTGCGCTCGCCATGGCGGTGCATTCGATCAGCACGGCCGTCGCCCGCAATGTCGTGAACCACATGGACCGCAGCCCCGCGTCAGGCTCCATCGACCAGAGCCTGGTCGAAGCAAGGCTCGGCAGGATCGAGGAAGCCATCGACGCGATGGCGCTTCAGATCGAGAAGCTGACCGATCAGCAGCGCGAGTTGCTCAGGACAACGAATCGCGAGCTATCGTAAGACGTGAGGTCGTGAGGGCGTGAGGTCGTGAGGGTTGGGTCCGTTCTGACTCCGGCCGGGTCCTCCCGGGTCCTTCCCTCAGCCTGCTTTTTTTCGGTTGAGTATCCCGAATTCCCAGACCAGCGCGGCGGCGATCGCGCCGATGATCGGGCCGACCCAGTAAATGAACTGGCCCGCGAACACGCCTGACGCGATGGCTGGGCCGAACGAACGCGCGGGATTCATCGACGCACCGGTGAGCGGACCGATCGCAATGATGTCGGCGGCGATCGTGAGGCCGATAGCCAGCCCGCCGATCTTCGGCGCGGTTTCCACGACCGCCGTCCCGTAAATCACCGCCATCAGGAAGAACGTGGCGATCGCCTCCAGCAGGATCGCCTGCATCGCCGTGACGTCGAGCGCGATCGACTGCCCACCACCCTGCGTCGCGGTGAACAGCTCCGCCGGCATGGTCACCTTGAGGGCAAACGCCGCTACCACCGCGCCGGCCACCTGAGCGACGACGTGAACGCCCGCGACCGTCGGTGTGATGCGCCTCGCGACCAGGAGCCCGATCGTCACCGCCGGATTCAAGTGCCCCCCGGACACGTTCATGAACGCCGACACCATCAGCGCCAGAATGAGTCCGTGCGCCAGCGCGATCTGGAGGAGCCCGGCGTCGTTCCCAGTATGCAGGACCATCATGATCGCGCCGCCACCGACGAACACCAGCGCGAATGTCCCGATGAATTCGGCGATGAAGTTTTTCTTCATGAAAAGGAGGTCAGAAGTCAGAGGTCAGAGATCCGAGGGGGCGCGCGACAATTGTATGACCGGAGAGAAGAGCGCGCCAGCAAGCCCCTCGACCTCCGCCTCTGACTAGGCCTTTCTCATCACCAGCGACGCATTGATCCCGCCGAACCCGAACGAGTTGGTGAGGATCGTCTCCGGAGCCGCCTCCCGCCCGGCTCCTGCCACATAGTCCAGGTCACACGCCGGATCGGGGGAACTGAGGTTGACCGTCGGCGGCAGCCAGTGGCGCTCGAGCGACAGGGCGCAGATCGCCGCCTCGATCGCCCCCGACGCGCCTAACGCGTGACCGTAGTACCCCTTGGTCCCACTGACCGGCACCCGGTACGCCTGCTCGCCGAGCACCTGCTTCAGGGCCAGGGTCTCGGTGGGATCATTGAGCGGCGTCGAACTGCCGTGGGCGTTCACGTACTCGATGTCCGACGCCTCGACGTGCGCGTCCGCCAGCGCCAGCCGCATCGCGCGAGCCGCCTGCGATCCATCCGGCCGCGGCGCGGTCATGTGATGACCGTCGTTCGTCACGCCATAGCCGAGTACCTCGGCGTACACCGGTGCCCCTCGCGCCAGCGCGCGGTCGCGTTCCTCGAGGATCAGCACCGCCGTCCCTTCGCCCATCACGAACCCGTCGCGATCGCGATCGAACGGTCGCGATGCCGTTCCCGGATCATCGTTCCGCGTCGACATCGCGCGAATGAGCGCAAGGCTCCGAAGCAGAGCGTCGAGAGTGGCGCCTCCGCGCCACCGGCGATCATCACGTCAGCATAGCCGTCCCGGATCGCGCGGAATCCCTCGCCGATGGCGATGGTGCCTGACGCGCAACTCATCGCATTGGTGGAGTTCGGTCCGTACACACCGAACTCGATCGCGATATTGCACGAGGACGCCCCGCCGAAGACCGCCAGGGCCAGCGTCGCATCCACCGCACGCAGGCCGCCGGTCAGGTACCGGCCCATCTGATCCTCGGCGTACGCCACGCCGCCTAACGCTGACCCCATCACCGCGCCGATGCGTTCCCGGTCCTCGCGCTCGAGCACGAGTTGAGCGTCGTCGAGCGCCATCCGGGAGGCAACCACGGAG
>CBIHMX010000122.1:0-7129 GCA_966211115.1 uncultured Gemmatimonadaceae bacterium
CGTCGAGCAATCCCGATTCAGGGCGGTACTACTCGTCGTCTACCGGCGGCAGCACGGGTGTCGGCCGGCGGGTGCAGCTGGAGCCTCGATTGCGTTAGGCAGCGAGCAGGAAGCCACCGCCTTTGTCCTGGGCGCGCTGGCACAGATCGACGCCGGTGGCGCCGTGGCCCGGAACACGTGGCGGCACGCCGGCACCATCCGCATCTGTCGTGAGAAGCCGCTGATGACGGGCCGCGCGGCGCGCCGTGGCTGGCCGAACGGACTGCAGCGGGTTGATGCATAACGCTGAGCACGCAAGAAGGAAGGAACGGGCGTCGTCAGGACGTGTCTCTAACGTCAAATACTCAGGAACGACGTATGACCGACCAGCTGCGCCCGCCGAACCGCGAATTGAGACAGGTTCCACCGGACGAGGATTTCGAGCTTCCGCCTGACGTCGAAGATCCGGACGACCGGGTGCAGGAACCGCTCGAAGAGCCCTATGAGGTGCCCGAGCCGCCGACGTTCACGCCATCGCCTGTCGAGACGCCATCGTCGAAGCCACAACCTCGACCCACCGGTCTGCCGAGCGACGCCCCCGGCGGCTGATCGCACGAAAAGGGGTCAGACACCTTTTCTCGATCTACCGCGGCGATAGCGCCCCACGCAGCGCGATCGCGACACGAGTCAAGGCGTGCGACTCACCATATCCGGACCTGAGCGGCTCGATCGCGCGCCCAGCGAGCTCGCGAGCCCGCGTCGTGTCCTTCATGCCGAGTCGTGCTTGTGCTTGCAGCAGCAATGCGCGACCGACCACGCCGCTTCGCGTCGCCGTCAACGAATCACGCGTGCCCAGTCGCTCCAGGTGCTCGGCGTACGGCAGGGCCTCGGCGAACTTTCCGGTCGCAATCAGTGCTTCGGCCGCATCACCGATGACACCGGCCAGGCGTTGCGCATTGGCATCCGGTGACTTCAACGCCAACTCGGCGCGGATGGTGGCCAGAACAGAGTCACCATTCCCGCGTGCCCTCGCCTCGCTGATCCGGCCCCCGATCCACGCCGCCCGGGCCGGCAAGGAGCGCGGCACGATCGGCATGAAGGCCAGCGCGCCCGCTCGGTGCGTGCCTGCCGCCACGGCTTCGCCGCGCGCCTCCGCATAACGCGCCAGCATCAGGCGCGACGTGAACATGCGCGGGCTATCCACCTTCGCCGGCGTCTCGATCGCACGCGCAAACCACCAGGCGGCGGAGTCGCGCTCGCCCAGGATGTCCAGGAACATGGCGTAGTCGAAGATGTTCATCGGGGCGACACCCATGCTGTCCACTTGGTACGATCGCGCCAGCTCCTTGCCGAGATAGTCGCGCGCTTCGCGGTATTCGCCTAACGCGTCGAGCAGGACGGCGACATTGTAGAGCAGGACGGGAATGTCGCGGGGATCGGAGAGATCACCCTCACGCCCGTCCTGGATGATCCGGAACATCATCTCGAGGGCTTCCCGGCGCCGGCCGGCGCCGTAGTAGGCGCGACTCAGGTCGCTGAGCGACGTGAGCCAGGCGGATCGCACCGTGTCGCCGCTTTGCTGGCGGCGATCGACGATCGCCTTGAACACCCGCACCGCCGAGTCGGGTTGATTCAGCGCGTACAGCATGTTGCCGTCCGCGTAGTCGCACGCGTTCAGCGTCGCATCGTCCGGACGTCGCGCAGCGGCCAGGAAGCGCCGCGCGGCGGCCATGAATGCCAGCGCGGAATCGGGCTCGTTCGCCCCGACGTGAACCTGCGCCAACTCACACCGCGTTCGGGCCCGCCATTCGTCGTCGGCGATGGAATCCGCCACGGCAACGGCAGGGGCCACCAGCTCGTGAGCTTTCCTGGCGTTACCGACGCGGAGGTAATTCTGCGCGAACGAGATCGCGAGCTGGATGCGAGACAACGGATCGCCGCGATATTCCCTTTCCAGTGCCACGCGGCCCTTCTCCTGCAGTTGTTCGTACGTGAGGGGCGGGTCACCCGGATTGATCAGGCGGAAGAGCAACTGTTCGAACGCGACACTTGCTTCCTGTCGCTTTCGAGCGGCATCGGCGCGTTCACGTTCAGCTTGCGCGATCAGCATCTGGCGAACGGAGAAGATCGCTCCACCGACCAACGCAACGAGGACGAACAGCGTGGCGAAGACTCCGCTGCGATGTCGCCTGACGAACTTGCGGGTCCGATAGACCACGGATTCGGCCGCAGCGCTCACCGGCTCGTGGCGCAGGTACCGCGTCAGGTCGTCGGCAAAGGCGAGCGCCGTCGAATACCGCTCGGTCGGCTCCTTCCGCAGCGCGCGCGCCAGGATGTGATCGAGGTCGCCACGATACGCGCGCGACAACGCAGCAGGCGTCGAGCCCCGGTCCGCAGCGCGCCTGACGTCTGCTTCGGGTGGACCGGCCCGCACCGCGGCGCTCAACAACAAGGGCTCGCGATCGACCACCGACGCGATCGCGGCGGTCCGCGTTTCACCCTCGTGCATCGTTGGATGCGTCCCCGACAACAACGCAAACAACATGACACCGGCGGAATACACGTCGGTCGCCGTCGATATCGGCCCGCCGGTGACCATCTCCGGCGCACCGAACTCCGGCGTCAACGCCCGATGCCCGGGGTCAGTCAGCGTGACGTCTGTACTGCCCTCCGCCAGGAGCCGGGCAATGCCGAAGTCCAGCAGCTTCACCTGGCCGTCGTTCGTGACGAGGATGTTCGACGGCTTGATGTCGCGGTGCACGATCAGGTTGGCATGCGCGCTGCCCACAGCGGTCAGCACATCGATCACCAGGCGGATCCGTTGGTCGGGAGTGAGCCGGTGCGAATCGGCCCACTGGTCGATCGGGACACCCTCGACAAACTCCAGCACCAGGAACGGCTGCCCGCCCGGCGTCACCCCGGCGTCGTACAGTCGCGCGATGTGAGGATGGCTGAGACGCGCGAGCACACTGCCTTCGTTCCGGAAGCGGAGTTCACCTGCTTCGCCTAACAACGCGAGGTTGAGCAGCTTGACCGCGGCAAGACCCTCGAAGCGACCATCGCTCCGGTGCGCCAGCCACACCGTGCCCATGCCACCGCGGCCAATCGGTTTCTCGAGCGTGTATCCGGCAACGACGAGCCCGGCAAGGCTTGGGCCGAGCGTGTTGGCACCGCGGGCAGGCGTGAAAAGCTGATCGAGCTCGCCGACAGGTTGATTGAGCAACGCCGATACTTCGTCGGCCAGCTCCATCGAGCGCGCCCGGAGGGAATCGAGCCACGCAGCGCGCGCCTCCGGCTCCAGCTCGAGCGCCTCCTCGAGCAACGGCTTGACGGCATCCCAGAGTTCCTTCGACATCGGGGTCATGCGGTTACTCGCCGGTTGCGCTCGAGCAGTAAAGACGAAATTGCGGGGCCTGTCCCGCCACCGCTAACAACGCCATTGCCGTGGGATTGCGGAAGACTTACCTAAGGCGGATCAACACCGGTAGCCATGCCAGCAGACCGATCCATGAAGAGCTTTGTCGAGCTGTTCGACGCCACGGATCGTGGTGATCCGGTTGCGGCCGGAGCGCTGTTCGCCGCGCTGTACGACGAGCTTCACGAACTCGCCGCCCGGCAGCTTCGCCGCGCCGGGGGAGACATCACCCTGGGTACGACGACGCTGCTTCACGAAGCGTACCTCAAGGTCGCGGCCCAGGAGCGTGACCAGGCTCTGGATCGTACGCGGTTCCTGGCGTATTCCTCGCGCGTATTTCGTGGACTCGTGATCGACTACATCCGCGCGCGACGCGCAAAGAAGCGGGGTGGAGATTTCGATATCACGCTGCTCGGCGACCGCGACCCGGGTGCGGCGAGTGACGGTGATGATGAGGATTTGGAACCACTCGCCCGAGGCCTGGAGCAGCTGGCGGAGATCGACCCTGACTTGAGCCACCTCGTGGACCTGCATGTATTCGGCGGGTTCACGCTCAAGGAAGTCGCGGCACTGCAGGGATGGTCGTTGCGGACGACTGAGCGGAATTGGCAGCAGGCGCGGATGCTGCTGGGCCGCATCATCAGCGGGGGAGGATCAAGTACTCTGACCCCTTGATCCGCAAGCACTTGGCGGATTCTGGCGGGGCCAAGGCGGGAATTCCGTCTCAAAGGGGGTCGCCGCACTGCGGCATCGCCTCAGATGGGAGGGGACCCGTGTTACGCAGACTCGTTCATGCTGGAGTACTGACATCGTCGCTTTTCGTTGTTGTTGCCTGCGGCAGCGACCTTCCGACCGATGTAAAACGCACGACGGCAGCAGGACCAGCAGCGGCGATCTCGCCGGCCCTGGCAATGGCCGTCCGACAGCTTGCGGTCTCGAAAGGCTTTTCGGCACTCGAGAAGCCCGCGCCGGTTCGACCGAACCTCGTTCGTCTCGGTCGAATGCTTGCCTTCGACAAGATCCTCAGCGGCAACCGCGACATCTCCTGCATGACGTGCCACCTGCCGGCGCTCGGCACGAGCGACGCGCGGAGCCTGTCGATTGGACAAGGCGCGACGGGACTGGGACTGGATCGCACGCATCCGAAGGGCGCCTTCATTGCGCGGAACGCTCCCTCGTTGTTCAACCTTCACGCGCTCCAGTCACTGTTCTGGGACGGCCGCGTGTCCATGGATGCGTCAGGCAACTTCCATACACCGGCCGACGGGCAGCTCACGAGCGAAATGAAGACGGTGTTCGAGTATGGCCCGGCATCCGCGCTGCCGCTCTTTCCGGTGCTGTCGCGTGAAGAGATGCGGGCGTTCGATGGCACCGGCAATGAACTCGCCACGATTGCCGATACCGATCCGCTTGCGATCTGGGCCGCACTGATGGCGCGGTTAGGCGCCATCCCGGAATACCGCACGATGTTCGAGGTGGCATATCCGGGCACGCGGTTTGACGACATGACCTTCGCGCACGCGTCGAACGCGATTGCGGGGTTCATGGTGTCCGAGTTGGCGTTCACCGACACGCCCTGGGACGATTTCTTGCGCGGCGCTGACAAGGCCATGACCGACGCGCAATTGCAGGGAGCACAGACCTTCCTGTCGATCCGCTGCGTGCAGTGCCACAACGGCGCCGCGCTTACCGACAACCAGTTCCACAACGTTGCGGTGGCGCAGGTCGGGCCCGGGCAGGGTGACGGGGCGTTGAGCAACGACGACTTTGGCCGGATGCGGGTGACGGGCCTGCTGGCGGACCGCTATCGATTCCGGACCACGCCGCTGCGCAACGTGGGACTCACGGCTCCGTACGGTCATGCCGGTTCGATCGCAGGACTCCGCGAGTTCATCGAGCATTACAGCGAGTCGCACGTGAAGCTGATGAACTTCGACCCGGCGACCCTCGAGCCGCTGTTGCGGAATGCATTCGTGGCGAATGCCACCGACGTCCTGCTGACGCGTGATGACATCCTGAACGGCGTGGTCCTGTCGCCGGATATCGTCGACCAGTTGATGGCGTTCATGGGCGCACTCGACGATCCCAGGGCGAAGAACCTGCCGCAGCGCATAACGCCGCCCCGAGTGCCGAGTGGCCTGCCGGTGGATGGTTCGCCACGTGTGAGGTAGCGGTGTTAGGCGGTCGGTGATTGGCGCCTCACGGGCTCAGTAGCTTTCATCGCGGAGTTGCTGGGCCACGGAGATTGCCGGACTTCTGCCTTGTGCTCTCTGGGTGCGGGTAGTATTACCGCTGACTGGACCCCTGCCCAGTCACATGAGCACAGCCGAAGCACGAGTCACCAGCTACGAGTCACCCACCCCGCCGGAATCCAGGTCGGGCCTGGAGCCCTGGTCGCGCGCCGAGCTTCCTGAGCCGCCTCGCCCCAAGGGCCTTCAATGGATGGGCGTCGTCGGGCCAGGCGTCATCGTGCTCGGCGCCTCGATAGGCAGCGGCGAGTATCTCCTCGGCCCCGCGAACTTTGTCCGGTACGGGCTCACGATGCTGTGGGTCGTGGGCATCGCGGTGCTGCTGCAAACCAATTTCAACGCCGAGTTGATGCGGTATACCATGGCGACCGGCGAGCCCGCGATCACGGGGTTCATGCGTACCGGTCGCCGCTCGACGATCTGGGCGGTGGTGTACACGCTCCTCTACTTCTTTCAGGTCGGATGGCCCGCCTGGGCGGGTGCTGCCGCGGGTGCGTTCTACTTCCTGGTCACGAAGCGCGTCGCCGGTCCTGATGAAGCAGGTATCGTGTACCTGATCAGCGTCGCCACGTTTCTGGTGTGTGTCGCGATCCTGCTCGTCGGTCGTCGCATCGAGCGCACGCTCGAGATCCTGAACTGGATCCTGGTGATCGCGATCATCGGCAGCTTTCTGATACTGTCACTCCTGTTCGTGGCGCCGGCCACATGGATTGCGGCGTTGGCCGGATTCGCTGGCTACGCGCCGTCGACGGGGCAGTTCACCTTTCTTCCTCCCGGCGCCGACTACGTGCTGGTCGGCGCGTTCGCCGGGTTCTGCGGCGCCGGTGGCGTCATCAACATCACGCTGTCGAACTGGGCGCGTGACAAGGGATATGGCATGGGCGGAGTAGCCGGCTATATCCCTGCGGCGGTCGGCGGCAAGAAGGTGCACCTGGCGCACACCGGGTTCACCTTTCCGCCTGACGAGTCGAACATGTCGCGTTGGCGCGGCTGGTGGCGCGTGGTGCGGATGGACCAGTGGGTCATCTACCTGGTCGGCGCGATACTCGGCATGCTGCTGCCGGCGGTGCTGTACGTGACGTTTCTCGAGCCTGGGCAGGACATTCGCGGTTACGGGATCGCGGCCGAGCTGGCGTTCGCGATGGAGGCGCGCATTGCGATGATGGGCGGTGTGGTGGCCTTTCTGGGTGCCTGGATCCTGTTCAAGACGCAGCTCGACGTCATGGAGGGGATGGTGCGCGGCGTGACGGACATCATCTGGAGCGGCAGCAAGCGGGTTCGCAGCTGGCGGGGCGGGGACGTTCGGGCAATTGACTACAGCCTGTTAGCCGTGAGCGTGGTGTGGGGGATGATTGCCCTCAGGTTGGCGCAGCCGATCCTGTTGCTGCAGATCGCGGCGAATGTCGCAGGGGTGACTTTCGTTATAGCGGGTCTGCATCTCCTGTACGTGAACACGCGGCTCTTGCCGGAGCACGTGAGGCCGAGT
>CBIHMX010000123.1:0-7126 GCA_966211115.1 uncultured Gemmatimonadaceae bacterium
TCTCTTCGATGACGGCGGTACACCTCCGCCTCCGTCCGGCCACCTGACGCTTGTGGCAAGCGGATCAAAAACGTGAGGCGTCCAGCAAGTGTCCTTGACGTGGTCGCCGAGCACTCCCTCGGAAACCGTTACCGTCAGGCAGGACGGCAACATCGTGGCGACGACGGCGAACGATGGTTCGCATTCCTACAGCCTCGGCAAGAAGGGCGGCGGGAGCTACCAGTTCCAGGTGTGCGTTGTGCAGACCGGCACCTGCTCCAACGTCGTGACGGTGAATTTCTGATTCACGTCAGGGCTACGTTGAAACGGACGCCTTCGCGGGCGTCCGTTTTCATTCCTGCCAGCTCGAGACCGGGATTCAGCTCTGCCTGACGGCGTCGAAACCAACCAGTCGCCGCTGTTCGGGGTCCCACAGCTTGAGGGACGTCATGCGCAAGCTCCTCCAGAACGTCAACTCGGGAGCGGCGCGGAACTCGTCGACGCCTTCGTGCGCATCCTTCAGCCGGTAGTTCGGGATGCGCGGATCGACATGGTGCACATGGTGCCGTCCGATGCTCCCCGTGAACCACTCCAGCACGCGCGGCAGTCGATAGAACGAGCTGCCATGCATGGCCGCGGTCACATAATCCCATTCTTCGTGGGGATCCCAGTGCGCATGATCGTGCTGGTGCTGCACGTAGAACAGCCAGATACCAGTCAGCGACGCGACATACACGACAGGGAGGTACACGAGCAGCATCGCCTTCCAGCCGACGAGCCATGTAAGCGTGCCGAGCATGAGTGCGATCGCGAAGTTCGTCCAGTGCACGCTCGACGCCTTCGCGGCGCGCGTCGTTGACGAGGGCGCCGGCCTCCGGTAGTGCACCATGAGGTACAGCGGTCCGATCACGAGCATCACGAATGCGTTGCGATAGAAGCGATACTTGAAGCGGCCCCACCGGCTGAGCGCGCGATACTCCTCGATGGTCAGCGTGTCGATGTCGCCGTGCCCGCGCCGATCGAGGTCGCCTGACGAGGCGTGGTGCAGCGCGTGGTCCCGACGCCACTGCGCGAACGGTGTCAGCGTCAGGACGCCGGTGAGGAAGCCGATGACTTCGTTGGCTTTCTTCGAGCCCGTAAACGAACCGTGGCTGCAATCGTGCATGATGATGAAGGTCCGCACGAACAGCAGCGCGGTTACCGGCAGGAGCAGGAGGGTCAGCCACCACATGTTCGACAGGCCCCAGAACATCAGCGCGAACGCAGCGGCCAGCGGCACGAGCGTGTTCAGCATCTGCCACGTGGCGCGACCAGCGTCGCTCTTCCGGAACGCGGCGGCACGCTCCTGGATCGACCGCGATCGCGCGGTCAGTGCATCGGGTTGGGAAATGGCGTCAGGCATCGGCGAAGGGTAACAGCGACGGGAACCGGATGGCAAATACCGAGAGCAGCGGGCGGGCAGCAGGCTGACTGTCTTACGAATTCCAGGCGCGGCGGTGTCACCGTAAAGACTCGTCAGCGCGCGACATGCGCGGATTCTCGCCGCGATGGAACCTCATTGCACGTCCGCGCGGATGCTGCAACTTTGGCGCATGAAAGGCCGGCTCGCTGTCCTGATGATCGTTTCCGTGGCTGCGTGCGCTGGACGCGTCGAACCTGCCGCGTCGATCGTGCCCTGCGATGCGGGCGCGCGTCATTGGGCTCCCGATGCGCGAAACGCCGTCAGGGACCTCCGGGTCTGGATCGATGTCGCCGCGCAGACGCACGACGGGTGGACTCCCTACGGCTGGCGCCGATTGCGCGTCGCGATGTCCGAATGGAATTCGATCAAGCTGCCGATTCGGCTCGTCGAGGCGCGTTCGGCCCGTGAATCAGACATCGTGGTCGACATCATCGAGGCGATCCCGGGACAAACACGCGAGCATCGGGATCAGGCTGGTGTCACCACGCTCACGCATGAATCCGGCACCATCCTGCGTGCGCGTGTCTTCGTCGCGATCTCGGCGCCGTTCGGGGTGCGATACTCGGTAGCCGACCAGATCGCGAACCTGACGCACGAGCTGGGCCATGCCCTCGGCGTGCCGCATGCCGAAGGAACGCGAGCGCTGATGTCCGTGCGCCGGGTCGGCGCGGAACTGACCGCGGCCGACATCGCGCTGGCGCGCCGTCATTTCGGTTGCGCGGTGCGTGGATCCTGACGCGTGGTTTCAGGCGGCACGAGGTGCAATGTCTGCGTCGGGAAGGCCAACGACGTCCCCGCCTCCTCGACCACGCGGAGAAAGTGCAACAGGACTTCCTGCCTGATGACCTGGAACTCCCCGTAGTTCTCGGTTGCAAACCAGCAAGCCACCTCGATGTCGATCGCCGATGCGCCGAGTGCGCGAAGCGTGACCGCCATTCCCTCGGGAAAGAGCTTCGGCTGGCCGCGCAGGACGCGCTCGAACCCCTCGATGACCTGGCGCAGCTGGGATTCCGACGTCCCGTACACCAGTCCGATGATCGTTGCGAAGCGCATCCGGTCGCGCACGGCGAAAGTCTCGATGCGGGTGTCGGCCAGCCTGCCGTTAGGCATGGTGACGATCGTCCGTTCCAGTGTGCGGAACCGGGTCGACCGGAGCCCGATCCGCTCGACCGTGGCCTGGAAGTCCTCGACCTTCACGAAATCACCCACCCGGAAGGGCTGGTCCACGCCGATCGAGAATGCGCCGAACAGGTTTTCCACGGTTTTCTGCGCCGCCAGCGCGAGCGCGAGGCCGCCGATGCCCAGTCCCGCAATCAGGCTGGCGACCGGGTAGCCCAGGTCGGACAGGACGGCCACCGTGGCGATGGCGAGGATGGCGAACTTCGCGACGCGGCTGCCTAACGGGATGAGCGAGCGTGACGGCCCGGAGCGCGCCCACATCGAGTCGCTGAGCAGGTGAAACCCGACGTCGACGATGCGGAACAGCGCCCAGAAAAAGACAAAGCCGTAGCTCGCCCTGACGACCTGGTAAATGAAGTCGTCGGCACTGTCGGGAATGCCGGTGAAGGGCACCAGCGCGCTGGCGAACGCCAGGCCGAGCGCGGCGCTGATCGGGCCGGAGAGGCGCTTCAGGAACGCATCGTCCCACGTGGAGTGCGTGCGCCTCACGATCCGGGCCAGGATCGCCTTCGCCGCCTCGCCGCCAAGTTTCCCGAAGATGTACCCGATGACGACGATGCCCAGCAGCAACAGCCACTGGAACCACGTCACGCCAAGCGGACCGTATGTGTCGAGTAGCTCCCGGAGATCCATGAACGGCCGTTACATCTTCGGCTTCGACCGATCCTCGTACGGCCGCAGCCACCAGTCAAAGAACGTCCACGTGCGATTCCAGGAGTCGATCTGGTCGGGTGAATCGTCGCGCTCCCACGTGTCCGGATTCACGCGTCGGTTGAACGTGTGACCGACACTCGAAGGGCCGGGAACGGGATCGACATAGATCTTCGTCTCGGCCAGGTCCGGCTTGAGGGCGCGCAACTTCCAGATCAACTGCTGGTCCTCGACGAAATCGACGTCGGTGTCATTGGTCGCGACGTGCACCAGGATCGGGACTTTCAGCTTCTCGACCTGGTACAGTGGTGAGCGCTCGATGTAGAGCTCGCGCTTCTCGTGAGGCAGGCCCTGGACCTCCCGTTGCGTCGAGAAACTGCGCTGGTAGCCCGGCCCCTTGTAGCCAAGCCGGAAGACCAGGTTGGTCACCGGAACCATGGCGGCACCGGCCTTGAATGGATGCTGGTCGCGGAAGAGGAGCAGCGACGTGATGAACCCGCCGTGGCTCCAGCCCATGATGCCGATCCGTTCGGGATCGACGTGCGGCAGCGTCTTCAGGTACTCGACGGCAGACGCGACGTCGTCGAGTTCCTTTCCGCCGTAGTCGATCGCGTTGTAATGCTCCGCGCCGAACCCGGTCGAACCCCGGTACTCGGGAGCGATGATTACGTACCCGCGCTCGACGGCTTCCTTGACGAAGGGGAACAGCCGGTACGCCCACCAGCTTCCGTGGACGCCGCCATGCACCCACACCATGGCCGCGTGACCGCGCGCCCCCCGCTTTTGCAGTGGCTGGTACAGCGAGGCCGGAATCTCCATCCCGTCGACACTGCTCTTGTACTTCACCGTCGTGTACTCGAGCACGCCACGACTTTTGGCGACGGTCGTACTCTCGGCCACCATACGCTGGGCGATCTGCCGTTCAAAATCCGCCTGGGGATGATCCTCCGGCCGGTTGCTGACGTACAGTTGCCGCGCCCGCGCCGAGTCCATCACGACAGGCGCCCGGCCGCCTCGGCCTCCCCGGCCACCCTGGGCCTGTAGATCTGAAGCGCTCGAGAGGCCAAGAACGGTAAGTGCCAGGACTGTGTTCAGGCGAATGGTCATCGGCATGGCTCTAACCCTGCTGGAGGACGTCGGCTGTGATCTGACGACAAAAACTGGCCGGAGGCGCGGGTGAATGAAAGCCGACGGGGCGGAGAACATGGACAAACCCTGGCGGATACATAACTGTCTTATGTATCGCTGTCTTCCTTCTTCCCCGTATGGGCGCCATGACCGATTCCCGGCTCAAACTGATCAAGGGCACGTTCGATGTCCTCATCCTCAAGACGTTGAGCTGGGGGCCGGCGCATGGATATGCCGTTTCACGCTGGATCAGTGACAGCTCCGAGGATGAGCTGAAGATCGAGGAAGGCGCCCTGTATCCGGCGCTCAGGCGACTCGAAGCGCGCGGCTGCCTGGTATCGAAGTGGCGGCTGAGCGAAACGGGGCGCGAGGCGCGGTATTACGAGATCACCGCCGAAGGCCGCCGCGAACTGCGGCGTGAGGTCGCTGCCTGGGAACGATATGTCCGCTCGTTCACGCGCGTGCTGAGCGCGAAGCCGACGGAGGCGATCGCATGAAGGACCGGGACGATGACGACCTCCCGCTGTCGCGCCGGCCACCGGTCGATGAGGACGTCCGCCGCGAGGTCGAATTCCACCTCGAAAGCCGGGTCGACGACATGGTCAGGCGCGGCATGCCCCGCGAGAAAGCATGGGAGATTGCCCGGTCCTCGTTCGGTGATCGCGATGCCGTCGAAGCCGAGTGCCGCACCATCGAGAAGCAGCGGCGCACGTCGGCCACGCGTGCCGACCGCCTGGCGGCGGCAAGGCAGGACGTGGTCGTGGGATGGCGCCTGCTCCGGAAGACGCCGGGGATTACGATGGCCGCGATCGTCACCCTTGCCCTGGGCATCGGCGCCAATTCAGCGGTGTTCTCGATCGTGAACGGCGTGTTGCTGCGGCCTCTCGCGTATCCCGACGGCCGTCGCCTGGTCGACATCATGGAACAGCACGACGCTGGGCGCGGCAACCTGCCGTGGGGGAACTTTCTCGACATCGAGGCGCAGAACAGCTCGTTCGATGCCATGGCATCGTACGGCAGCGGCATCGGAACCGTGATCGCCAATGGCGCGGCGCTGCGCGTGCGGCAGGGTTCCTTTTCCACGCGACTGTTCGACGTCCTGCAGGTCCGCCCGGTCAAGGGGAGGCTGACCGGCCCCGCCGATCATGTGCGCGGTGCCCTTCCGGTTGCGCTGGTCACGTGGGAGTTCTGGCGCGACGCGTTAGGCGCGCCCGAATCGCTGGACAACGTGCACGTCAAGGGATCGTACGAGTACGCCGTGGTTGGCGTGCTCCCGCCCGGCTTTGCGTTCGACCGGTCGACCCAGATCTGGCGCCCGATGGAGCTTGACGAGCAGAGCCTGTCGCGCACCTCGCACAACTGGGGTGTGGTGGCGCGGCTGAAGCCATCGGTCTCCCGTTCTTCGGCGCAGTCCGAGCTCTCCGAGATCATCGGCCGGCTCGAGAAGGAACATGCACCGCAGTTCGATGGCACGGGTGCGCTCGTGTATTCGCTGCAGGACAAGCTGTATGGATCGATGCGCAAGCCGCTGTATCTGCTGTTCGCCGCGTCAGGCGTGGTGCTGCTGGCGGCGTGCGCCAACCTGACGAGTACGCAGCTGGCCCGCGGTGCAGCGCGCAGCGGCGAGTTTGCCGTGCGCGCCGCGCTCGGTGCGCCCCGCATCAGGATCATCCGTCAGCTCCTGGCCGAAAATGCCTTGCTGGCACTGCTCGGCACGCTCGCGGGGCTGCTGCTCGCGGTAGTGGCGTTGCGCGCCCTGGCGAGCCTGGCGCCGGCGACGTTGCCGATTCGTTCGGTGGAGATCGACGGCTGGGTCGTTGCGTTTACCGCGTTCGTCGGCGTGGTCACGACCGTCCTGGTCGGGATGCTGCCCGCGGTGCGGCTCTCCGAGTCGGGCACCAACCTCACCCTGCGCGAGGGCACGCGCGGCACGTCGAGCGCGGCGAGCATGCGCGCGTGGAACGTGCTCGTGGCCGCGGAGGTCGCGCTGGCGGTCACCCTGTTCACGGGGTCGGCGCTCCTGATCAAGTCGTTTGCGCGCGTGATGGACACCGAGCTCGGATTCGATCCCCGGTCGGCACTGGCGGTCACGGTGAGCCTGCCGGGCGTGAACTACGAGGCGCAGTCGCCGAACGTGGCGCCGTTTCACGACCGCGCACTGGCGAGGATCCGCGACGTCCCGGGCGTCGTCAGTGCGGGCTTCGCGAACGTGCTGCCATTGCAGGGCAGCAACCCCAGCGGCGGCATGACGGTGGACGGCAAGGCGCCTAACGAAGTCGGCCTCACCGGATACGCCATCTACCGGGTGGTGGGCGGCGACTACTTCGAGGCGGCGGGCATCAGGGTCGAGCAGGGCGAGGTATTTCGCTCGGGGCGTTCGTTGCCGCCGCTGTCGGTGGTGATCGACCGGTCCTTCGCCGACACGGAGTGGCCGGGCCAGGACCCGTTAGGCCGGCGGGTGCGCGTGGGCGGCATGGATACGCCGCGCGGCGTGACGGAGCCGTGGTACACGGTCGTCGGCGTGGTGTCGAGCGTCCGGGCGGGCAGCGTGATCGACGGGTTCGCCCCGACCTACTACTTCGACCACCACGACCGTCCACCGCATCGCTCGCGGAACGTTACGTATGTCGTGCGCCGCCGCGAGAACACCGCGGGGCTCGGTCCGGCGATCACGAAGGCGATTCACGGCATCGATCCCGACGTCGCGGTCGAAACCCGGCGGCTGGA
>CBIHMX010000124.1:0-7078 GCA_966211115.1 uncultured Gemmatimonadaceae bacterium
ACCCCGGCACTGACCCCGAACTCTGGGCGCGAGTGACCGAGCGCGCCGGAATGGGACCGCCCACCAGGCGCCGCGCGCTCTATTGACGTTGTGCGAAGACGACGCAATGCCCTCCCGGCTCGCGAACGCCAATCTCGAGCGTGCCATAGAACGTGCTGCGTCTCGGCATTTCGATCGGATATCCGTCGAGTGCCTTTTCGACCGCCTCGAGGTCCGAAATCTCGATGAATAACGCCGTTGACCTTCCGTTCACCTCACCGGTGTGGGCGCCCAGGTCTGCCAGGATGCTCGATACGCTCTGGAGCATGATCTCCGTACCGTCCTTCACCAGGATCGCGAAGCCGAGGGTATCCTCGTGAGGGACGGTGAGGGTCAAGTCGAAGCCGAGCCGATCCTGCCAGAAGTCGATACTCGGCTGCACGTTTTCCACGGCGAGAACCGCGGTGATTCTCTGAACACTGAATGCCGCCATGCTGGGCTCCGAAACGAATGGACAGGGCGGGAAACATGAAAGGGCAGGGCGCAAAGCGCAAAGCACCAGCACGAAGGCTCCGCGACTCATAGGTTCAAAACATGTCTGACGGTGATCCGCTGCTTCGCTTCCGGGCCGAGTTCCCGATCCTTGGCCACACGAACTACCTGGTATCCAACTCGCTCGGGGCGATGCCGCGGTCGGTACCGGACCGGCTCGCCGGGTATGCGGAGGCATGGGCGCAGTACGGTGTGCGGGCGTGGGCACGGGAATGGTGGCAGATGCCGGGCATGGTCGGTGATGCGATCGCGCCGCTGATCGGTGCATCGTCCGGCGAAGTGGTGATGATGCCTAACGTGACGGCCGCGCAAACGACCATTCTCTCGGCGTTCTCCTACCGCGCGCCGCGGAACCGGATCGTGATGACCGCGCTCGACTTTCCTTCCGTCATGTACGCCTACGAGGCGCTCGCCACGCGCCTGGGTGCGGAGGTCGTGGTCGTACCGTCATCGGACGGGATCGGCGTGGACGAGGAGCAGTTGCTGGCGGCGATCGATGAACGGACGGCGCTGGTCGCCATCTCCCACGTCCTCTTCAAGTCCGCGTACATCATGGATGTCGCGCGCATAACGCGACACGCTCACGATGCCGGGGCACTGGTGTCGCTGGATGCATTTCATTCGGTGGGCGTCATGCCGGTCGACGTGAAGGCCAGTGGCGCCGATTTCCTGACCGGTGGGGTGTTGAAATGGTTATGTGGAGGTCCCGGCGGATGCTTTCTCTATGCCGCGCCAGAGTCCACACGAGACCTCCAACCATCGGTGACCGGATGGATGGCGCATGCGCGCCCGTTTGCCTTCGAGACCGACATGGATTACGCGGAGGGCGCCTATCGCTGGCTTGGCGGAACGCCCGCGATCCCCGCGATCTATGCGGCCATCGAGGGACCACAAATCGTCGGGAAAGCGGGCATCGCGGCGATCCGCGAGAAGAGCATCAGGCAGACCAGCCGGTTGGTCGAACTCGCCGACGATCGCGGTTTCCGCATCCATGTCCCGCGCGATTCCTCCCGGCGCGGCGGGACGGTGGCATTCGACGTTCCGAACGCGCGTGAGGTCGCCCAGACGCTGCTCGACCGCGACATCCTGGTCGACTTCCGTCCAGGGGCCGGCATTCGGCTGGCGCCGCATTTCTATACACGCGACGAAGAGCTCGAGGAAGCCGTCGCCGCCATCGACGATATCCTCCTGACGGGCGCCTGGTCGAAACATGCCGGCCGGTCTTCCGTGGTGACGTAGCCGTCCACGCATTACCGTAAAGACGGCCGTATAGCCACCCACATCCGCCAACCGACATCGCTCGTCATGCCAACGCCTCCGAAGAAGCTCCGAAAGCAGTACAACAACGAGAAGTATCCCGAGATCGTGTTGCGCTTCGAAGACGGGCACGAAATCAAGATTCCGAAAGGAACCGTGAAATCGTTCGACGCCTGGGCGGGTGAGCGGATCAAGATCCTGGCGATCTGGGATCACACGTCGGGCGAACGCGAGAAGGTCGACACGTTGCTCGCCGAACAGTTCGCGGACGAGGGCAACTAGCACGAGCCCACATGCAGATTCGGTGGTCAGGCTGGCGCCGGAAGTTCAGGCGGCGCTGGCGTCAGGCACACCGGTCGTTGGGCTCGAAAGCTCGGTGCTCGCGCAGGGCCTGCCCGCTCCGCGCAACGCCGAAGCGGCTGAGCGGATGTCTGTCGCCGTACGAAGTGCTGGAGCGGTGCCGGCGATCACGGGCGTCGTGCGCGGTCAGGTAGTCGCGGGCCTGGAGCCCGAGGAGCTATCGCGCTTCCTCCTCGGTCATGACGTTTCGAAGGCATCGGCGAGGGATCTTGGCGCTGTGATGGCAGGCCGGCGCGATGCGGCTACGACGGTGGCCAGCGCTCTCCTCATCTGCCACGTCGCCGGCATACAGGTCTTTGCGACGGGTGGCATCGGTGGCGTCCATCGCACACCCGCATTTGACGAATCAGCGGACCTGATCGAACTCGCGCGAACTCCGGTTATTGTCGTCTGTGCGGGCGCGAAGTCCGTACTCGACCTCGCGGCAACGGTTGAACGACTCGAAACACTTGGTGTGACCGTGATCGGATATCGCACGAGCGAATTCCCGGGATTCCACTACGCCAATACGGGCATTCCCGTCCCTTCGCGATTCGACGATGCCGGCGATGTCGTCGCAGTGTTCCGGTCACAACGTGCGCTCGGCCACCCGGCAGCCGTGGTTGTCGTACAACCGCCGCCGGCGGAGGCGGCGCTGCCGCGCGACGAGATGGAGAACGCCATAGAGGAATCGCTTCGTGACGCTCGTGAGGCAGGCGTGCGTGGGTCGGTGACGACGCCGTGGCTGCTCGCTTCACTAGCGCGACGCACCGCGGGCCGTACCGTCGACGTCAACCTGGCACTGCTGGAAGCGAACGCACGGTTGGCGGCGGAGCTTGCGGTGCGCCTCGCTTCCCGGGACTCGTGAGGCGGATGGGGATGGCCCGCGCCCGAAGCGGGACGCGAAGCGTTGATCACGCAAGGTGGACCCATTTTCGTGACGTCACGATGATGACGCCACGTGCGTCATGTGGGGAAAACACAACCGTTGAACTCGGCGGCGTTTCAGTGGTAGAATGTGCGTCGCACGTCGTCTCGCACACGAGGTGACCAGGTAGATGCCGGCTCCGTTCATGAGTTCCGAGGAATACGATGAACGCGCGCACACGCTGTACAACGACGCCCGGTACGATGAAGCGCTGGCGGTGCTGCGCGAGGGGCTCACGCTGTATCCACATGCGGTTGAGCTGCACATAGGTGTAGGGTACGCACGACTCGCTCGCGAGGAATTCGCGTGGGCGAGGCGCAGCTTCGAGGAGGCGCTCGTCCTCGACGGGGACCACGAAGACGCACTCGCCGGCTATGGCGAGACGTTGCTCAAGTTCGGGCAGACGGCCGACGCGCTACGCGCATTTCGTCGCGTGCTCGACCTGGGGTACGAAGATGACCTGGAGCTGATGCTGCAGGTTGGGCGCGCGCTGTTCCGCGATGGGTTGGTGAGCGAGGCGAAGGAATTTTTCGAGATCGCCGCTCGTCAGGCTCCGGAATCGGCGGAGGCCGTGGCGCTCGTCGGGTTCGCGCAGCATCGGCTCGGCGAAGATGAACTGTCGATCGCGACGCTGCGTCGCGCGTTACAGCTCGATTCGGACAACGCCGAGGCGCGCATCTACCTCGGCAACATCCTCTACGACCGGGGTGAACTCGAGGCGGCGCTCTTTCACCTCGATCGCACGTCGCCCGAGGATCACTGGGAAGAGCTGGGGATCTGGCGTCTCATCGAGTTGAAGAAGACCATCCATCGGCTGAGCGACGATGACGCCGACATCCGGCGCTGGGAAAACAGGCTGGCGGACCTCGCGGGTGAACCTGACGCGATCGACGACCTGCTGGCCGAGATCGAGCAGCGGGCACTCGAGGATGCGCAGGTCGATGCCCGGAACCAGCTCGAGCTCTTCGGGCAGATGCTGGCGGGGCTGGCCGATTCCCGCCACGACGGTGTCAACCATCGCATCCTGAAGGACGGTCATCCGTTCGACGGCACCTGGGACGAGATCGTGGCGAAGATGCGTGATTCGGGTGCGTGGTCGGGCAGGCCCATCCACGAGTTCATGATGAACGAGGCGCGCCGCGGGTTTTCGCTTACGGGTGTCGTGATCCCGACCGGTGACGCCGAGAGCTTCATCCGGGGCAGCGCCGACGCGGGCCTGCTCCGAATCCTGAAGTGAAAACGGGGTCAGACGCTCTTTCCAGGAAACGGGGTCAGACGCCATTAGTTCGGGGTCAGAACCGGGGGGGGACCCCGGGGCTGAGCCCGAACTAATGGCGGCGGTCCCCCTTTTGGGCGTGCGACGGGTACTGCCGAACGGGTTGACGGTCCTGGTCCGCGAGGACCACAGCGCGCCCGTCACCGCGATCGTCACCTGGGTCAACGCGGGCTACTTCGACGAGCCCGACCAAACGATCGGCATCTCGCACGTGCTCGAGCACATGTACTTCAAGGGGACGCCGACGCGCGGCGTTGGCGAGATCGCCCGGGAAACGAAAGCAAGCGGCGGGTATCTCAACGCGCACACGATCTACGATCACACGGCGTACGAGACCGTCCTGCCGAGTTCCGGCTTCGTCCGCGGACTCGAGATACAGGCCGACGCCTACGCCAACTCGCTGATCGACGCCGGTGAGCTCGCGCGTGAGCTGGAAGTCATCATCCAGGAGGCCAAGCGAAAGCAGGATTCGCCATCGGCCGTCTCGACGGAATCGATGTACGCGCTGATTCACGACCGCCATCGCTTCCGGCGCTGGCGCATCGGCGAAGAGACCGGCCTTCGCGCGTTGACGCGCGAGCACATGCTGGCCTTCTACCGGAATCATTACCGACCTCGAAACACCATCCTCGTCGTCGTGGGTGACGTTGACGCCGATGCCGCGATGGCGCACGTGGAACGGTTATATGGCCACCTGCCTGACGAGCCGGTGCGGCCGGACGTCGGTCCGGTGGAATCCGCGCCACCGGGATTCCGGTTCCGCGAGATGGCGGGCGATGTCACCCAGGCGCAGGTCGTCTTCGGGTGGAGAACGCCGGGACCGGCGCACCCCGATACGCCTGCGCTGGATCTCGCCGGTGCCCTGCTGAGCGATGGTCGAGGCTCCCGGCTGTACCGCGCGGTGCGCGAGCGCGAACTGGCGAGCTCCGTCGCCGCGATGAACTACACGCCACGGGACGTCGGCGTGTTTCTCATCCGTTCGGAGGGAGATGTCGGCCGCGCCGCCCAGGCGATCGACGCGATCTGGGCAAACGTGGCGGCGCTGCGCGATCAGCCCGCGTCGTCGTTCGAGCTCGATCGCGTGAAGCGACTCTTCGAGACGCGGTGGCTTCGGCGCCAGGAAACCATGGAAGGTCAGGCCGACTTCCTGGCCGAGTGGGAAGGGCAGGGCGGCTGGGAGTTGTCGAAGACGTACTTCGACGCCGTGATGGCGCTCGAACCGGCCGTAGTGCATGACGCCGTCCGGCGCCACCTCGATCCCGATCAGGCATCGCTGCTCGTGTATCGACCGCGCACCGCGCCGGTTCTGGATGCACCAGCCGTCGAAGTTCGTCGGCGACTGGACGAAAACGCCACGAGTGACCTGGTCGCGGCGGCGGCCGCGGCGCCTGCTTCCCATGCCCATCCGCTCGTCGGACCGCGCGTGTCACTGGAACGCCGCGTCGGAGCGGTGAGCGTGTTCAGGGCGGCGTCAGGCCTGCCGATACTCGTCAGGCGGCGACCGGGTTCGCCGATTGTGTACCTGGGCCTGTACCTCGCCGGGGGAACTGCGGCCGAACCCGCGGCACAGGCCGGGATTTCGACGGTGATGATGCGCGCGTCCGTGAAGGGTACCCGGCTCCGGAACGCTGACGACATTGCCAACGAGTCGGAAATGCTGGGCGGCAGCGTGTCGACGAGCGTGAGCAGCGACGGCGGCGGCTGGACGTTTTCCGTCCCGGTGTCTCGCTACCGCGACGCGATCAACCTGTTGCAGGACGTCGTGCAGCATCCCCGTTTCGACCAGGGTGCCGTGGAAACGGAGCGGTCAATGGCGCTCTCCCAGCTGGCACAGCTGCGCGACGACATGATGCGCTATCCCCTGCGGCTTGCCAGCGAAGGGGCGTTCAGGTGGCACCCCTATGGGCGGTCGTCGATCGGCTCCGAGGAAACCCTGCACGAGTTGTCGGCCGAATTGGTTCGCGACTGGCATGCACAGTCGGTGCTCTCGTCAGGCGCCGTGGCCGCGGCCGTCGGTGACGTGGACGAAGAAGAACTGGCGCAGGCACTGGCCGACGCGTTCGGCGAACTCGTGGTCGCGCCCGTGCCGGAGCTACCGTTGCCCGAATGGCCGGCGACCGTGACGCAGCGCGTGGAGTACCGCGACAAGGCGCAGACGGCCCTGGCGATCGCGTTTCCCGGACCTTCCCGCCGCGACCCGCAACGGTTCGCTGCTTCCATGCTCTCGGCGATTGCCAGCGGCCTGGGCGGACGGTTTTTCGACGAACTGCGTGACAAGCGAAGCCTCGCCTACACGGTCCACGCCTGGTCGGCGGAACGGGTGCGGGCGGGAATGTTCACGACGTACATCGCGACCGGTCCATCGCAGGAAGAGGAGGCGCGGGCCGGGCTCCTGTCGGAAATCCAGCGTTTGCGCGACGAGCCGGTCACGGCCGAGGAGCTGCAGCGGGCGACTCGTTATGCGCTGGGGTCGCACGCGATCGCGCTGCAGAGCGGATCGATGGTGCTGGCGGAAATCCTGGACGCCTGGCTCTTTGGGAGCGGGCTCGAGGAACTGAAGGAGTACGAATCGCAGATAGCGGCAGTGACCGCGGCGTCGATCCAGGCGTGGGCGCGTGAAGCCCTGGACCCGGCGCGCAGAGTCGAGGGCGTAGTCCGAGGAAAATGAGCGAGTCGGAATGCAGCCGTATGCTCCCGATTCCCGATTCCCGATTCCCGATTCCCGATTCCCTATCCCCTCGCCCGCC
>CBIHMX010000125.1:0-7065 GCA_966211115.1 uncultured Gemmatimonadaceae bacterium
TCGGAGGTTGGACTGGTTGCTCCGGCATCATCGGTCGACAGCGACGCGACGATCGATCCCCATCACGCCGGGAACCCCGCATGGCAGGCGATCGCCCGGCGCGTGGAGATCGAGAAGTCCCTGCGCTCGACGATCTCGGAACTACGGACACGAGAGGAATCGTTGCGCGCGAGTGAAGCGCAGCTCCGGCTCGTCACTGACGCCCTGCCCGTGCTGGTGTCGTTCGTCGACACCGAACAGCGCTACCGCTTCGTCAGCGCCGCCTATGAACGATGGTTCGGGCACCCCTGTGAGGAGCTGGTCGGCAGGCAACTGATCGACGTCATCGGTCCTGCCGCCTACGCGGCCATCGAGCCGCACGTCCTGAGTGCGCTGTCCGGGACATCTGTCTCGTTCGAGTCTGAACTGCCGTATCGCGACGGTGGCAGCCGGTTCGTCGACGCGACGTACATCCCGAAGAAATCGGCGCACGGGAACGTGACCGGGTTCGTGGCGTTCGTGGCCGATGCGACGGAGCGCCGCGCCCTCGAGCGCTTGCGCGCGGCGGAAGCCGACCGCGCCGACCGGCTGCTGCGTGTCACGGCCGGCATCGCCGATGCGGTTTCCGAAGCGGACGTACACGTGGCGCTCGTCGATCGCGTTGCCGAAGCAATCGGGGCGTCGAGCACGGGCCTGTGGCTCGTGGACGACGCCGCCGGAACGGTGACGTTGGCGCGGTCCTTCGGCTACTCGGCGGTGGCGAACAGGGAGTTATCGAGCGTACCCCTCGACGCCACTCCGGGCTTTCCAGCGCTGGATTGCATCCGGGAGAACGCCGCAATCTGGATCGATTCGAAGGCGGAATTGCTCAGCGCCTATCCGCACCTGAACTCGCTCGTCACGCCGGACCGTCGCTACAAGATCGCGTGCCTTCCCCTGACCGCCCAGGGGAGGGTTCTGGGATCGCTCGGACTGACGATCGAATCGGAGGGCAGCCTGACGAGTGAGGAGCGCGGCTTCCTCATGCTGATCGCGCGGTATGCAACACAGGCGCTCGAGCGACTCCGTCTGTTTGACGCCGAGCGCCGGAGTCGCTCGGTGGCTGACGCCGCGGCGAACCGCATGCGGATCATGAGCCGGCTCTCGCGCGCGTTCGTGGAAACCGACCTCGCGTTGTCGGTGCGAATCCGCGCCGTAACGAACGAACTGTCTCGAACGCTCGGTGGTTGCGTCACCGTCTCACTGCTCGAACTCGACGGCAAACTGCATTTCGCGGCCGTGCATCATCCCAACGAGGAGGCCAACCGGACACTGGAGGAACTGGCGGCGTCGACGCCGGTGGCCATGGGCGAAGGCTTCATCGGCACCATCGCGTCTACGGGACGGAGCGTGCACCTGTCGCGCCAGGACCCGGAAGAAATTGCAGCGAGGGTACCGCGGGCGTATCAGGATTTCTTCCGACGTTACCCCGCGTATGCATTGATTGGAGCGCCACTGGAAGTGCAGGGCCGCGTCATCGGCACGGTGACCGCGATACGGGTCGCTCCCGATGAGACGTACGAAGCTGAAGACCTCGCGCTCCTCGAGGAACTGGCCGATCGTGCGGCGGTCGCTATCGAGAACAGCCGATTGTTCGAGGAAACGGTCGCGGCGCGCGCTCGCGCCGACCTGCTCTATGCTTTCGCGCACGCTGTCAGCACCGCCGGTCGGATCGAAGAGGTTCACCAAGCGGCGCTGAAGGCGATCGAAACGGCGCTGGGAACCTCACGACTGGCCATCCTGACGTCCGACGACCACGGGCGTCCGCGTTTTCGCGCCTGGCGAGCGCTGTCGGACGCGTATCGGCAGGCGATGGACGGCCACTCACCGTGGTCGCGCGATGCCACCTCGTTCGCGCCTGTTCTGGTGGAAGACGTGCACAGCGACCCGGCGATGGCGCCATTCCGGGCCGTGTTCGCGCAGGAAGGGATTGGTGCCCTCGGTTTCTTCCCGCTCGTTTCGTTCGGAAAACTGCTCGGCACGTTCATGGTGTACTTCGGAGAACCGCGTCGCTTCCAGGCGCATGAAGTGGAAGTCGCGACGTCGATCGCGAATCACCTCGCTTCCGTGATAACGCGGTTCGGGGTGATGTCGCGCCTGGAGGATACCCTCAAGGCGAACGAGGTGTTTGCCGGGGTGCTGGCGCACGATCTCCGGAACCCGTTGAGCGCCATCATGAATTCGGCCCAGGCGCTCCTGATGCACAAGGAAGGGTTGCCGACCGCGGGCAGCGATTCGTTCGAGCGCAAGCCGTTAGGCAGGATCGTCAGGAGTGGGCAGCGGATGACGGTCATGATCGACCAGCTCCTCGATTTCACTCGCGCGCGATCCGGGGGCGGGATCCGGATCACCCCTCACCCGGCGAGCCTCGCCGAACTCTGCGAGCAGGCGGTGGCCGAGCTGGAACTGGCTCATCCGGACTGGACAATAGAGTGCGAGGTGAAGGGCAATGCGAGCGGTGTCTGGGATGGTGCGCGGCTGCTCCAGGTGATCTCCAACATCGTTGGCAACGCGGGGGAGCATGGCACCACGGGCCGGATCGCGGTGAGCGTTGACGGCACCGATTCCGACCGCGTCCGTCTCGAGGTCCGCAACGAGGGCGCAATGCCCGAGTCGATCCGCAGGAATGCGTTCGAGCCATTTCTCGGCTCCAGCCGCGTCGATCACGCAACGGCGCGCGGGCTGGGGCTCGGGCTCTTCATCGTTCGAGAGATCGTGCGAGCCCACGACGGCGAGGTAACGATTGAGTCCGCCGGGACGGATACCACCGTCGTCATCCAGCTCCCCAGGAAAACGGGGTCAGACCCCAATTTGTAAGCCGGTGTATCACCGGCATGGCCACCGCCTCTTCGAAATACGAGGAGTTCCTCGACGCCGTCGCGGACGACGTTTCGCCGGCGCTCGAGTCGGTCGATTTTGCGGCGCTCGTCGATGCGCTCGTTACCTGGTCAGAGAAGCAGAAACCAGCCCTCGAGCTGCGCCATAACGAGTCACGCACGACGATTTCGTATGCCATACCCGACAACGACGTCGTGGTGTGGCGCGTCGCGCCTCGCCAGAAGGACGGCGCCAAGGTCGAGGTGCTCCCGCGTGATTCGGCGCTCCTTCCCGCGAAGGCACGCCAGGCAACGGAGAAGGTATTGGAAGCGCTCAGTCCGGGACTCGACCTTCAGGCAGACCGGCGCCTCATGATTCCGCTGCACAACCTCGCCGACGCGGCGTCGATGAAGCGGTTTCTGTCACTGCTCGACATCACCCTGAAGGCCGCCCGGCGTTTCCGCCGCGACTCCTGACTCGGAACCGATCCTGGCCGCTCTGGTCGGTGGACACGGTGTCGAGCCGATGACAAACTTGGTTTATGCCCGAACGTGGAATACCTGCGGACCCGGTGCGTGTCGAGAAAAACGTCTCCCGCCCACTGACGTTCTGGGAACGGCTGAAGCCACGCATCGAGGACGTTAGGCGTTCCTGGAACGCGCGCAGCCGTCCGACACGCGAGGAAAATCTCGGGCAACTCCGGGAACGCGGCGAGTCCGTCGACTCGATCGTTTTCCGTGACGCCACGGCAGACGACATCCCCGCGCTGGCCGAATTGCACGTCACGACCTGGAACGCGACCTACAACACGTCGCGCGGCCCGACGATCGCGACCCGCACCTGGCAGTGGAACCAGGTCTTCGCGAAGGAAGATCGGCGCGATTTCGTGCTGGTACTCGAGGACCGGAACGGCCGGCTGATCGGCTTCACCTGGGGCAAGCCCGAAGAGGGGGAATTCGAGGGCCAGTTGAGCAAGATCTACCTGCGATGGGAGTATCATGGGCTCGGGCTCGGCCGGAAGATGATGGCCGAAACCGCCCGGCGATTCCTGGCGCGGGACATCCACTCGTTCATCCTCTTCGCCGAGCTCAGTAACCCGACGTTAGGCTTCTACGATCGCATGGGTGGTGAGCGGCTGCGGGACGAACGTGGTCAATTCGGCGGGGCGTACGGGTGGCGCGATGTCCGCTCGTTGATTTCTCCGCTCGAACGTACAGCAGCCGGAGATGTCAGAGCTGGCGAATCCCAGCTCTGACATCCCACGCTTTCAGTTCTGGCGCGGGACGAAAGGTTCGTGTCCTTTCACGTCATTCTGAAGCGCGAACGCGGCTACCTGCCGACCCAGTTCGATCCCCGCATCGCCATCAAAGCGGTAGTGGATGCCGCCCTGTACCCGCGACAACGCGGCATCTTCGGCGAGCGCATCGATCCGCGCCTTTTCCGCGGGAAATTCCGCGCCGAGGATCACCGCCATACCGGCCGAAATCGCGGCGTGGTTCGATGGATACGATGGGAAGTTCGGGTTGGGGAAGGACGGGACGATCCCCGCATCCGCCATCGTCGGGCGCAGCAGCCAGTAGAAGTACTTCGCCTCGTGCGCGGCCACGATCGCATCGAATGACACCATGTTCATGAGTGCGAGCAGGTGCGCCGTGGCGCGTTCGGTGAGGTGATATTTCACCGCCAGCGTCGTCGCTTCCTGGTTCCAGTAACCCGCGGGCGTGTGCGTCCCCCCCGGCAGGTTCCAGGCCTTGGCATTCGCGTCCTGCTCGTCCGTGCGCGTGTCCGCGATCTGCCGCACCTCGTTCAAGTCCGCGAGAAACGCCGGTGAGTTGAAGGCGGGATGCGGTTGCGGACGAAACTGGTTCGAGCTGCTGAGGAAGTACGTCTTCGCGAGACTGAAACCGGCGCCAGCCGGCGGCGTCGCGCTAAACCAGTATCCGGGCCCTGTCGGCACAGTAACCGAAACGGGATCGAAGAAGCGATCCGTCATCGCCCGCGCAACGACATCGGCCGCAACAGAACGCCCGATTGCTTCTCCGCTTTCCGCATCGCGGTGTTTCTCACCAGGCCAGCCCGGCAGTCCCAGGTAGTCGTCGAGCTGTTGTTCGAGGTTTTGAGCCTGGGCGGGAAACAGATACTGAAGGGCCACGACCGAGGCGCCGGCGATGGCTGCGTGGACCGACGGATGATTCGCTCCCGCTTTTCCATTCTCGGCGGCGATGGCCGCGTTGTACTGGGCGAGGGCGACGATCGAGTATCCGCGAATGGCCTGGAACGCATTGAACGTGTTGGATGCGACGAGTTGGCGAGCCGCGTCGGTCCAGTAGACAACGGCGTTGCTTTCCCACTGCTTCACGGCACCGGCCTGCGACGCTTCCAGCGTCAGTCGGGGATTGGTGACGGAGTCGTCGGCGCACGCCGAAAGAAGCAAGGCAGCCGAGAGTGACATGATCACGCGTAACATGGTACCTCCATTCAGGTGATGAGCTTGAGCGACCGCTAACTCCAGTTGGGTCCTCACACCTGCCCACGCAGAAAGGCGCGTAAACCCGTCATTGCCGCGTAAGTGCCGGTTGCCAGCGAGGTTGCGCCACTCCATGTTTTGCCGGACGCCTCTCTGTGACTGACCCGTGTCTCCTGAGCCTCCGGATCGCGCCACCAGGCCCGTCGTCTCGGCGGCGGAAAGTGGTCAAAGCAGGAACACCGGCTCGGTCGACGTAGCGTTCGGACGCGTGTACGCCTCCCTCAAGGGTCTCGCGCACCAGGTGCGCGGCGGCCGCGCCGGCGAAACGCTCAACACCACCGCACTGGTCCACGAGGCATTCGTGAAGCTCTCCGCGTCGGCCGGCGCCACCTGGAAGGATGAAGCGCACTTCTTTGCTCTCGCCGCGCGAGCGATGCGGCAGATCGTGCTCGATGCCGCGCGCCGCGACGTCGCAGCCAAGCGCGGCGGCGATTCTCCCATGATGTCGTACGATGACGCCCAGCACGCGGCGCCGATCCGGTCCGATGAGCTCCTGGCCCTCGACGCGGCGCTGGAGCGCCTGACGTCAGTCGATCCGCGCCGGGCGCAGGTCGTCGAGCACCGCATGTTCGCCGGTCTCTCGACGGAAGAGACGGCCCGGCTCCTGAATGTCTCCCCGACGACGGTGGAGCGTGACTGGCGGGCGGCCCGCGCCTGGCTCGCCATCGAGATTGACCGCGCCGGAAGAGACGTGAATCCAGCGCACGGATGACGCAACCTCGCTGGGAAGAAGTGGTCGCGCTCTTCGAGCGCGTACTCGAACAGCCGGCCGACAAGCGTGAGGGGTTCCTGACCGAGGTTACGGCATCGGATCCCGACCTGCGGCAGCGAGTGGCCGACATGCTTCGGGCCGACTCGACCGGTCATCCGTTGCTGGACGCCACCAGTGGCCAGCTTCGCGGGGCGTTAGGCAGGTCGCCGGATCGATCGCTCGACGGCACCCATATTGGCCCCTACCAGGTGGTGCGCGAGATCGGCCGGGGAGGCATGGCGACAGTCTACCTCGCCGAAGACGCCAAGCATCGCCGATCGGTGGCGGTCAAGCTGCTCAACGCCGATGCGTCCTCGGTGCTGGGCGGGGAACGCTTTCGCCGGGAGATCGAGGTCCTCGCGCAACTGCAGCATCCGCACATCCTGCCGCTGTATGACTCGGGGGAATCGAACGGACGGCTGTACTACGTGATGCCGATGGTGCGCGGCGAAACGTTGCGTGACAGGATCGCGCGGTCCGGTCCGCTGCCCCTCGACGAACTGCGGCGGCTGGTCGCGGACATGGGCGCGGCGCTCGACTATGCGCATCGGCGCGGCGTGGTCCATCGCGACGTGAAACCCGCCAACATTCTCGTGGACGATGAACACGCGATGGTGGCGGACTTCGGCATTGCGTACCGCGAACTCAACGAAGATTCGAACCAGCTCACCGCGCCCGGCACCGTCATCGGAACGCCAGCATACATGAGTCCAGAGCAGGCGACGGGCTCCCATGCGCTCGACGCGCGCAGCGACATCTATTCCTTCGGCTGTGTGGTCTTCGAGATGCTGGCGGGGGTGCCGCCGTTCCGTGCCGATTCCGCGCACCGGATTCTCGGGATGCACCTGCGGGACCGCGTGCCGTCGGTGCTGGCCTTCCGCGAGACGATACCGCCCACTGTTGACGACGTGCTGCAACGCGCCATGGCCAAGGAACCGGCACAGCGATTCGG
>CBIHMX010000126.1:0-7027 GCA_966211115.1 uncultured Gemmatimonadaceae bacterium
TCGTCAATCGTCAATCGTCAATCGTCAATCGTCAATCGTCAATCGTCAATCGTCATCTCCTGATCCATAGGCCTCAACAACGCCGATGATAAGCGTTGTCAGCAGGGCGACGGCTCCCAATTGGTGAGCCATTGCGATTCCCACTCGCGCGCCTGACAACAGCGTTGCAATGCCGAGGGTCAGCTGAACCAGCGCCGCCAGCGCCGCCCAGCGCATCCACCGACGGACGTTCAGCGGCCAGCCACGTTCGCTGACGATCCAGGTGATCCACGTCGCGAATGCGAGTAGCAGTGCAAGGATGCGATGGTTGAACTGCGCCGCGATGGGGTTGTCGAACGCGTTCAGCAGACCCGTGCCGTAGCCCGCGGGAATGACTCTTCCCCCCATGAACGGGAACTCGTTGAAGATCCGTCCCGCATCGAGGCCGGCGACAAACCCGCCCGACATGATGGTGATGACTGCCAGAACGGTCAGCGCAGTGACGCCGCGGCGCACACCAAGAGGCGCCGGCGATGCGCGCTCACGGCGCAATGACGCGGCCGTCCACACCGCGATCCCGAAAAGCAGAAGCGCGAGCGAGAGGTGAGCCACCAGCCGGTACTGGCTGACGCTCGTGCGCTCAGACAGTCCACTGCTCACCATGTACCATCCCAGAACACCCTGGGCGCCGACGAGGAGCGGGAGTGACAGCAGCGTCCCGAACATGTCGCGCGGAATGCGTCCCTTCGCCCAGAAGAACAGGAACGGGATCGCCACGACCAGCCCCACCACACGTCCGGCGAGACGGTGCGCCCACTCCCACCAGTACAGCGCCTTGAACTCCGGCAGCGTGATTCCCGCATGCACCGTTTGCGCTTCAGGGATGAGGAGGTACTGCTGGTAAGCCTGATCCCAGGCCGCGGCCGACATCGGCGGAACGACCCCTGTCACGGGCTTCCATTCGGTGATGGACAGCCCGCTTTCGGTGAGTCGAGTCGCTCCGCCCACGACGAGGGTGACCACGACCGACAGGGCGGTCAGGACCAGCCAGAGGCGCAGCGCGCGATTGGACGTATCGTCCCTGACCACGATTCGTGCGATTCCTGAGGGTTTGTGGAATGGTCGAGCCGGCCCCGATCAAGTTAGCGGCTGAGAGTGTCGCGGACGGCCTTTGGCTGGTTAGCTTCGGTTCCCGCCTCTGGCGTTGGCGAGCGGCCGATGAACGGTCGTGGAAAGGCCCCTGGAGCGAAGCTGCCGCGATGAGCAAGCCGGTAATCCTGACACTCGACGACGAACCGGACGTACTGAGCGCGATCGAGCGAGACCTGTACTCGCACTTCCGGACGTCGTATCGCATCGTGAAAGTCGGCTCGGGAGCCGAGGGGCTGAAGGTCGTCGCCGAGTTGAAGCAGCGTGGCGCGAACGTCGCGCTGTTCATGGTCGACGAACGCATGCCGATGATGAGCGGGATGGAGTTCCTGCGCGAGGCGATGCAGCTCTATCCCGAAGCACGGAAGGTGCTCCTCACCGCGTACGCCGACACCGAAACGGCGATCAAGGCGATCAACGAGATCAAGCTCGATCACTACCTCACCAAGCCATGGGATCCGCCGAGCGAGCGGCTGTATCCCGCGCTCGACGACCTGCTCGAGGAGTGGTCCGCCAGCGTCAAGCCGAGGTTCGAGGGCGTGCGCGTGGCGGGCACGAAACTCTCGGCCGAGTCGTTCGAGATCAAGGATTTTCTCACGAGCAATCTTTTTCCGTACCAGTGGATCGATCTCGAACGCGATCACGCGATGCGGGAACTCGCGGAAAAGCATTCACCCGGGCTCGAGAAACTCCCGGTCGTGTTCCTCACCAACGGTACAGTCCTGGTGCAGCCCGATGTGCGCACCCTGGCAGAAAGTGTCGGCATGCAGCTCAAGCCGAAGATCTCGTTCTACAACCTGATCGTCATCGGTGGCGGACCGGCGGGCCTGGCGGGCGCCGTGTACGGCGCGTCCGAGGGGCTCAGTACCATCCTGATCGAGAGCAAGGCACCCGGAGGGCAGGCGGGGACGAGCTCGAAGATCGAGAACTATCTGGGGTTTCCGCAGGGACTATCCGGCGCCGAACTCGCGCGCCGCGCGGTGACGCAGGCCAAGCGGTTCGGCGCGGAGATCGTGGCGCCCCAGGAAGTCGTGGAGATCAGGCGCGACGATCCGTATCGCATCGTGAAACTCGCTGACGGATCCGAGCTGCATACGAAGGCCATCATCCTCGCGCCGGGTATGGAAGTGCGACGACTCGATGTCGACGGGATCGACCGCCTCCTCGGCGCCGGCGTGTACTACGGCGCCGCCCGCACCGAAGCGGCGGCCGTGCGCGGTCAGGACGTGATGATCGTAGGCGGTGCCAATTCCGCGGGGCAGGGTGCCATGTTCTTCTCGGAGTACGCGCACAAGGTCTACATGGTCGTGCGCGGCGAGTCGCTCACGGCGTCGATGTCGCACTACCTCGTGGACCGGATCCAGAAGACCGGGAACATCGAGGTGCTCCTCAACGCGAAGGTGACCGGCGTCGCGGGTGAATCGAGACTGGGCGCCGTGCGGGTCACGGCCGGTGATCAGACAACGGAACTGCCGATCTGCGGGCTGTTCATCTTCATCGGTACGTCGCCGCGGACCGACGTGGTCGCGAACCTGGTCCGCCGCGATCCCAAGGGATTCATCCTCACCGGTCAGGACCTGATGCGCGACGGCAGGCGGCCTAACGATTGGCTTCCCGACCGGGATCCATTTCCCTTCGAGACGAACGTGCCGGGGGTCTTCGCGGCCGGCGATGCGCGTCTCGGGTCGGAGAAGCGCGTCGCCGCGGCGGTCGGTGAAGGGTCGGCGGCGGTGCGGCTCGTCCACTCCTATCTCGAGACGGTATAGCGATGGCCGATCCGGCGGTGGTCGAACGGCTGGCGGGACTGAAGATCCTGAAGAACGTCCCGCGGTCGGACCTCGTGTGGCTCGTGGCACATGGCAAGATCGAGGAGTATGAAGCGGGCAAGGTCGTCCGGCCCCACGACCGCGAGCTGCCCGGCCTGACGATCCTGCTGACCGGCTCCGTCGCCATCCATATCGACCGGATGGGCGTGCAGCGTCGCGTCATGCAATGGCACGCCGGCGACATGACGGGCGCGCTGCCGTACTCGCGGATGGTGAACCCGCCGGGTGACACGATCGTGCACGAAACGGCCGTGGTCTTCGAGGTCGACAAGGAGCATTTCCGTGACATCACGCGGGAGTGCCCGGAGTTCACCGCCGTCTGCGTCCATACAATGCTGGATCGCGCCCGGCATTTCACGGGCCGTGACTTCCAGGACGAGAAGATGGCCTCGTTAGGTAAGATGTCGGCGGGACTGGCGCACGAGCTGAACAACCCCGCGGCCGCCGCCGGTCGCAGCGCCAAGCGGCTGGCGGAACAGCAAAGCGAGGCGGAAGATGCGGCACGGGCCCTGTTCGGGGCGCACCTGAACGATCAGCAACTGGCGGCGCTCGATGAAGCACGCGCGTTCTGCCTGATGGTGCCGCCGTCGTTCCTCGATACTCCGCTCGACCGTGCCGATCGCATCGAGGCGTTTGCCGAGTGGCTCGAAGCCAATGGCGGGGAGATCGACCAGGCCACCGCGCTCGCCGAGACGGCGATGACGGTGGATGGGCTGAAGAAACTGGCGATGGTGTTCGAGGGTGAAGCCCTGACCGACGCGTTGCGCTGGCTCGCCGCGACTGCCTCGATCACCGCGATCGCGACCGAACTGCAGGAATCGACGAAGCGCATTTCGGACCTGGTCGCGTCCGTGAAGGGCTACACGCACATGGGTCATGCGGCGGTAGCCGAGCCGGTGAACGTGGGCCGCGGCCTGACGGACACCACGCGGCTCATGGCGAGCAAGTTGCGCGACAAGAAAGTGACGCTCCGGATGGACGTCCCCGAGGACCTGCCTCCGGCGCGCGCCTTCGGCAGTGAGTTGAACCAGATCTGGATGAACCTGATCGAGAACGCGCTGGACGCGGTGCCCTATGGCGGTGAGATCACCATCGCGGCCCGGCGGGAGCTCGACGCGATCGTCGTCCACGTGATCGACAACGGTCATGGCATCCCGGATGACATCAAGGGACGCATCTTCGACCCGTTCTTCACGACCAAACCGGTCGGGTCCGGTACCGGGATGGGCCTGGACATCGTGAGGCGACTCGTCTTCAACCAGAAGGGCGAAATCGAAGTCGATTCGCGCGACGGCCGCACGGACTTCCGCGTCACGATCCCCCTCGCCTCGACCGCCACCTGAGTTCGGGGTCAGACCCGGGGTCTGACCCCGAACTGTCGGGACCGAAGAAATCCCGATAGATTTCGGCATGGCACGCGCGCCCTTTTCAGTCCAGTCGCCGTTCGAGCCGGCGGGCGACCAACCGAAGGCGATCGAAGAGCTGATCGCGGGCCTTGAACGCGGCGACCGGTTTCAGACCCTGCTGGGCGTGACCGGCTCCGGGAAAACCATGACGATCGCCCATGCCGTCGCTCACCATGGCCGCCCGACGCTGGTCCTGTCGCATAACAAGACCCTGGCCGCGCAGCTCTACGGAGAGCTGAAGAGCTTTTTCCCGACGAACGCCGTCGAGTACTTCATCTCGTACTACGACTACTACCAGCCGGAAGCCTACGTCCCCACGACCGACACCTACATCGAGAAGGATGCGTCGATCAACGAGGACATCGATCGGCTGAGGCTCCGCGCGACGTCGAGCCTCATGGAGCGCGAGGACGTCATCATCGTCGCCACGGTCAGCGCGATCTATGGCCTGGGCGATCCGATCGAATACCGCGAGCAGATGGTGATGCTGGAGAAGGGGCAGAAGGTCCCGCGGAACACGATCCTGCGCCAACTGGTGAACATCCAGTATTCGCGGAACGACGTCGCCTTCGACCGCGGCACGTTCCGCGTGCGCGGCGATACGGTCGAAATCTTCCCGGCGTACGAGGAGCAGGGCGTTCGCGTCGAGCTGTGGGGCGACGAGATCGAGCGGATCTCGAAGATCAATGCACTGACCGGCGAAACGATCGCGGTTCTCGAGCGCGCGGGGATCTATCCGGCGAAACACTTCATCACCAACCGGCCGACGCTCGAACGCGCGATCGGCGCCATCCGCGCGGAACTGGCCGAGCGACTCGTGCTCTTGCGCAACGCGGGCAAGCTGCTCGAAGCCCAGCGACTCGAGTCGCGCACGAACTTCGACATCGAGATGATGCTGGAGATCGGGACGTGCGCCGGGATCGAGAACTATTCGCGCCACCTGTCAGGCCGGCGGGAAGGCGAGCGGCCGGCGTGCCTGCTCGACTACTTCCCGGCTGACTTCCTGGTGATCGTCGATGAATCGCACGTGTCGTTGCCGCAGATTCGGGGCATGTACAATGGCGACCGGGCGCGAAAGGAAGTCCTGGTCGAATACGGGTTCCGGCTGCCGTCGGCGCTCGACAATCGTCCGCTGATCTTCGACGAGTTCCTGTCCCTGACGCCGAAAGCAGTTTTCGTCAGCGCGACTCCCGCCGAGCTGGAGCTGCAACTGTCCGAGGGCGTGGTCGTCGAGCAGATCATCCGCCCGACGGGGCTCATCGATCCGGAGATCGAGGTGCGGTCGGTGCGCGGGCAGGTGGACGACCTGCTCAACGAGATCCGGATCCGCGAAAAGCGGAACGAGCGCGTCCTGGTCACGACCCTGACGAAGCGGATGGCGGAAGACCTGACGGATTACCTGCAGCAGATGGGTGTGCGGGTCCGGTACATGCACTCGGACATCGACGCGATCGAGCGGATGGAAATCATCCGCGGCCTCCGGTTAGGCGAGTTCGACGTGCTGGTGGGGATCAACCTGCTGCGCGAAGGACTCGACATGCCCGAGGTCTCGCTGGTGGCGATCCTCGATGCCGACCAGGAAGGCTTCCTGCGCAGCGACCGGTCGTTGATCCAGACCGTTGGACGGGCGGCTCGCCACGTTCGCGGCCGCGCGATTTTCTACGCGGACAGGATCACCGACTCCATGAAGCGATGCATGGAGGAGACGTCGCGACGGCGCGAGCTGCAGGTTGCGCACAACGAGGCGCATGGCATCACCCCGCGGAGTGTGATGAAGAGCGTCGATGAAGTCCGGTTCATCACGCGGGTAGCCGACGCCCGGATGGAGAAGGAAGAACGGAACCGTCTCCGGAAAGTGGCTGAGCGTGAAGGGACGTCGTACAACCCGGAGCAGATCGACGAAATGATCAGGCAACTTGAAGTCGAAATGCGTAACGCGGCTGATGACCTCGACTTCGAGACGGCAGCTCGACTGAGAGATGAGGTGTTTGAACTCAAGGCGAAGCGAGATGCGGCGCCTCGTCGGCGAGACGCGTTTGCCGCGATCCGGGCTTCCAAATGAGGCCACACGCCACAGACCACGGGCCGTCGCTTCGCCAGTCAGGATTCGTCGATTCATTCACCCTGGTTGAACTTCGTGATTGGGGCGAATCGTTCGGTCAAAGCCTGAGGCCTGGCGACATCGTCACGCTCGAAGGTGAACTGGGCGCCGGGAAGACGACGTTGGCGCAGGCCATTTGCCGAGGCGCGGGAGTCACCGAAGAGGTGACCAGCCCGACGTTCGCGCTCGTGAATCAACATGAAGGCGAGCGCGGAAGTGTCTATCACCTTGACCTCTACAGATTGAACGGCCCAGACGATCTCACGAATCTTGGTTGGGATGACATTGTCAACAGCGAGGGGATCGTGCTTATAGAGTGGCCTGATCGAGCCGGGCCACGGATGCCGAATGACGTCATTCGCGTGAGACTGGAGTACATCGAGAACGATGACACTCGCCGACGCCTGACGCTGATCTAGCCGATGCTCGTTCTCGCTCTCGACGCCTCGACCTACGCCGGGTCGGTAGCGCTGCTTCGCGGCCGCGACGTAATCGGCGAAGCCGAGGTCGCCATGCGCGGGGAAAAGGAAGAACGCCTCATGCCGGCAGTGGCGTCGGTGCTGGCC
>CBIHMX010000127.1:0-7018 GCA_966211115.1 uncultured Gemmatimonadaceae bacterium
GCTGCACGCGTTGCGGAGGAGCGGGCGAGGGTATATCCGGGGCGCTACACAGAGAACGGACGGGTACTGGAACTGCCGGTGCGTACTCTTCGCGAGGCGACGACCGGCAGCGTTCAACAACCTTTGCGGGTGTTGCTCGCGGCTGTTGGCCTGCTTCTGCTGGTCGCCTGCGCCAACGTGTCGCACCTCTTTCTGGCGCGCGGTGTGGGACGCAGCCGCGAAATGTCTGTGCGCCGGGCGCTTGGCGCGCGGCCACGTGCACTCATCGGGCAGCTCGTCACCGAAAGCGTCCTGCTGGGCGCCGCCGGCGCAACGGCGGGCGCGTGGATCGCGTTTGCCGGTGTCGGCGCCTTTCTCGCGCTCATGCCGGCTTCGCTCCCGCGCGCGGCGGGCATCTCGATTGATGGACGAGTCCTTCTCTTCGCCGGCGCACTCGGAATGCTGACGGCGGTCGTGTTCGGCCTGGTTCCCGCATTGCGGTTGGCGCGCACCGGTTCTGGTGATCCGTTGCGCGACTCCAGCCGTACCCTCTCGGGGACTCGCGAGGCGCATCGGCTGAGGAGCGCACTGGTGGTGGCGGAAGTGGCGCTTTCACTGGTTCTGGTTGCGCAGGCCGGGTGGCTGTTGCGCAGCTTCATGCGGATGGCCAACACGGATCCTGGATTCCGGACGTCTGGTGTGGTAGAGATTCCGCTGTCCGTTCCAACCACCAGTGTCGCGAGCGCCGGCTCTCCTGATGTGCAAGCCGCAGAGTGGCATCGCCGCAGCGAGGCAATCAGGAACGCGTTGTCACAAGTGCCGGGAGTGGCGCAAGCCACGTTCGGGCTGTCGATGCCCCTCGAAGCGACTGGCGGAGGGCGGTGCTGCTGGTCCACGCGCCCGCTCTTTGCCGGCAAGGCGCCGCGGCAGGGATCGAGCGTCGTCCAGCCGGTCGGCGATGACTTCTTCAACGTGTTCGATATTCAGCTGGAAGCCGGTGAGGACTGGCCTGGCCCTATCCGTCGCGGAGCGCTCTACCCGGCCATCATCAGCGCGCACCTCGCGACTGAGGTGTATGGTGGCGGTGATGCTGCGTTAGGCAGTTCGTTCTCGCTGGGCAACACCGCCTACCGCGTCGTGGGCGTCGCCCGGAACACCCGGCACTATGGCGTGGAACAGCCGTACGAGGGGATGCTCTACGTCCCGGCGATCAGCCTGCCCTTTGCGCCAGGCAGCGTGACGATGGCCGTACGAACCGATCGCACTGATGACGGGTTGGTCGCGGAGCTTCGCGCCGCGATCTGGCGCGTGGAACCCCGCGTTCCCGTACCCGAGATCCAGGCGATCGCCGAACTGGCGCGACGGGATTCCGCTGCCCGCCGCTTTGACGCGTTCTTCCTCGGAACGTTCAGCGTCGTCGCCCTGATCCTTGTCGCTGGTGGTCTGGCCGGCACGTTGCTCTACATGGTCAGCCTCGAGCGACGCAGCCTTGGTATCCGTCTCGCACTGGGCGCAACGCCTCGTGGGCTCGAGCGCGGTGTCCTGAGGCGCGGGCTGGGTCTCGCCGGCATGGGTGTCGGTATCGGATCCGTTGGAGCGCTGGCCGCCGGCAAGCTGATCGAATCGCGTCTGTATGGCGTGGAAGCACGCGACGTCCGCACGCTCGCCCTGGCCGTTTCGGTGCTGATGGTGATTGCGCTCCTGGCGAGCTGGATCCCTGCGCGCCGAGCGGCGCTCACCAATCCGGTGGAGTCGATGCGCCCCGACTGAAACACATGCCCAAGGGCCGGTTAGGCGTCGGCCTAACGCGGCAGGGCTACCGGTCGTTCAATCGTCCGGCGCGTCCGGTGCTGAGGATCATGTAGGCAAAGTGCGATCAGCACCGCACCGATCACGCGAAAAAGCGGCCTGGGGCATGCGACTTCGGTGGATCCCGCGACGCAGCACTCAGGGCGATCTTTGCTCCTGCTGCGCCGGCTCGTGAAGCTCGACGGGATTGTCGTCGGGATCGAGCACCTGGATCTGTCTTCCACCGGGACCTGCCTCGACCTCATTCCGGAATCGGGCGCCGTCGGCGCGCAGACGATCGATCACGGCGGTGAGGTCGCGAACCCGGAGGATCACGCGGTTCGATCCGCCGGGATGCTGTTGCTCGTTGCCGGGAAGCGGGCGTGACCCCGATGCGCGGGGTCCACTGAGATGAAGCCGCAGGGTGTCGAGTGTTACCGTCGCGAATGCGGGCAACTGCTGGTGCGTGACGGTGAAGCCTAACACGTCACGATAAAACTCCATGGTTTTCTGCACGTCGGTCACCAGGTATCGGACGCCATGGAAACCGGTCACCTGGGCGCGAATCGAGGTGCCAACCGGCTTCTGCTGCACGGTGCTCATGGGAGACCTCCTTCGAGCAATATTTGCCATACCCGCCCACACTCATGCTGGTCCGAAAATGTGCGGGCTCGTGTAATGAAGCCATGCCGAGTCGCGAGCGCTGGAGCGTCAAACGGAAGAGGGTGTCTGATGGAGCGGCCTCGACACCTGTGTACTTTCCAGCATGAAACTCTGGATCGATGCCGATGCCGCGCCGCAGGTCGTGAAGGAGATCTGTTTCCGGACGTCGGACCGCCTGAAACTGGATACGATTCTCGTGGCGAACCAGCGCATCGTTATCCCGGCTGGCTACGATTGCCTGACCACCGTTCGGGTGGACGGTTCGTTCGACGCTGCTGATCGCTACATCGTTGCACACGCCGAGTCGGGCGACGTGGCGGTGACGCAGGATATTCCGCTGGCGGCGTTGCTCGTGCCGAAAGGCGTGACGGTGATCGATCCGCGCGGTGAGGTGTTCACGGAGGAGAGTATCGGTGAGCGACTGTCCCTGAGAAACTTCATGGATGGGCTGCGCAGCAGCGGCGTGGAGACGGGCGGTCATGCGGCCTATGGGTCTCGAGAGAAGCAGGCGTTTGCCAATGCGCTCGACCGTGCGCTGACGCGGGCGAAACGTGACAGTTTGACCAAACCTCGTCCCTGAACCCATGCTGCCGGGCACACCCGACGTATCCCCCCGCGTGAGCGATTCGCGCGATGTGCAATTCCTCTCGGCTGCGCACGCGGCCGGGCTTCAGGCGCTGTCGATGGAGCCTGACGTGGCCGCGGTAGCGGGAGTGGATGTCGCGATCTCGCTGGACATTGCCCTCGAGTTCATCGCCCTGGCGACAAAGGCCCGCGAAAACGGCCGGGCGTTCATCTTCGTCCTCACGCACGGACCCGAAGTGTCGGGCATCTGCCGGCTCATCGGTGTGCTCGGCGTGCCACGCCTCATCGTCGCCGTTGCGCATGCGTACCGGGGGCAGGGAAACGGCGCCTTTCTCGTCGGGCATGTGCTGGAGTATGCCTTCGAAACGCTCGGGCTCGAGCGAGTCACCGCCGCCGGAGCCTGCCTGCGAGTGGTCTCGCAGTTCGGCCGGTTGGAGGGGAACGGGCTCTCGAGGTCAGAATGGCTCGCGAAGCGCCTCGAAAACGGTTGAACACCTCAACTTCTCAACTCTTTTTGCCCTGACCTGCCAACCCTCCCAGGGGGGACTTGTGTCTACCTTGCCGTAAGCTGCTTACTGGAAGGAGACGTCATGCCACGCGAGCAGAGCGACCTGATTCCCGGCACCTTCGACATGCTCATCCTGAAGGCGCTCAGCCTGGGTGAGATTCATGGATGGGGCGTTGCGGAACGCATTGAACGGCTGTCGGGCGGTGTCTGCGGAGTGAAGCAGGGAGCCGTTTACCCGGCCTTGCAGCGACTGCTTCTTCGCGGCTGGGTTGCCGCGCAATGGCACGACAGTGAGCACAACCGCCGGGCGCGATTTTACCGCCTCACGGCAAGCGGGCGCCGTCAGCTCGATCGCGAGGTGGCGTCATGGCGCCGCGCTACGGGTGGCGTTGAACAGGTGCTTCGCGCGGCGACGCAGGAGGGATTGTGAGCATCTGGCATGGGCTTCGTGAGCGCTTCGCCCTGCTGCACCGGGAGCGCCGGGACAGGGAACTGGACGAGGAAATCCGGTTTCATCTCGACACCGAGACGATGCGTCTCGAGGACAACGGGTACACGCCCGACGATGCGCGTCGGCGCGCCGTCGAGCGATTCGGGGACACCAACACCATCGTGCTGGCCACGCGAGATGCCCGTGGCGACCAACCCCTGGAGGGAACCATGCAGGATGTTCGTTATGCATTGCGCGTGCTGTCACGAAACCCGGGCGTCACCATGCTGGCGCTCCTGACACTCGCGCTTGGCACCGGCGCCACCATCGCATCGTTCGCGGTGCTCGACACCGTCCTGCTGCGTCCACTGCCGTATCGTGAAGCGGATCGCCTGGTCTTCATGCGCGAACTCAACGCCGCGCGCGCGACTAATCCGCCGTCGTATCCCAATTTCATCGACTGGCGTGAACGGGCGCGATCGTTCGACGGGATTGCATCGGTGATGTTCCCGTATCCGTCGACGGTTCGCTCGACGAACACGGCCGACCCGGAGCGGGTGACGGTCATGGGAGTCTCGCGCGGGTTCTTCAACGTGCTGGGTGCTCCTCCTGTGAAGGGCCGCGAGTTCACCAACGAGGAAAACACGCTGGGTGGAGCGCGGGTGGCCATGGTGTCGTACGAATACTGGCAGAACCAGATGGGCGGCCGGCCGGAGCTCGGCGACATCACCATGGGCAGTGCGCCCAGGGCGGTGGTCGGCGTGCTGCCGCCCCGGTTCGAGTTCGTGACGAAGGCCGATGTCTTCGTCCCGCACGAGCAGTCCCCGGGGACGTGCCGGACCTGTCGCAACTACATGGTCGTGGGCCGCCTCCGCGATGACGCGAACATCGATCGCGCGCGTGCCGAGATGACGACACTCTCGAAAGCGCTCGTTGCCGAATATGGGACGGATACCAATGCGGCGGACGTCGAGGTGCAACCGCTACTGGAGTACATGGTTGGGGACTACCGCACGCTGTTAGGCGTGGTCTTCGCGGCGGCGGCGCTGGTGTTGCTGATAGCGATCACGAACCTCCTGAGCACGCAACTGGCGCGTGCGTGGTCGCGCGAGCGGGAGATGCAGGTACGCTCAGCCCTCGGCGCATCGCGCCGGCGGTTGCTGCGCCAACTCACCATCGAAAGCGGAATCCTGGTGCTCGCCGGTTCGGCTCTGGGACTGCTGCTCGCTGGGGGCCTGACGAAACTCGTGCGAATCGTGGGGACAGGCCTGCTCCCACGGCTCGCGGAAGTGACCATCGATGCGCGGGTCGCGATGGTCGCGGCGGGTCTCATGCTCGTCGTCACTGTCGCTGTTGGCGCGTATCCGGCGCTTCGACTGTCGCGTGGCGGCAGTGGTCTGGCTGCGCGGGGGGTGCGCGGATCATCGTCCACGGTGAGGATGTCTGCGTGGCGAGCGCTGCTCGGTTTCGAGATTGCCCTGGCAGTGGCATTATCGGTCAGCGCGGCGCTGTTGGTCCGCACGTTCCGCAACATTATCAACTCGGACACGGGGTTTGCCTCACGAGGGATCGTGACCGCGGCAGTGACGCCCAGCGAGGCGGACGCCGCGAGGTTGAACCTGGCACTGACGGAACTCGAGGCACTGCCGGGGACCGAGGGAGCGGCGTACACGACCAGGCTTCCACTGTCATGGGGTGCGAACTCCGGTCCGGTCCGTCGTCGTTCGGATCCGCCAGGTCCGGACTGGCCGGGGATGGCAGGCTTCCGCATGGTGTCGCCGGGATATTTCGAGGTCCTGCGCCAACCCGTTCTGCGGGGTCGAAGCTTTACGTCGACCGACCGGGCCGATGCCGAACACGTGGCGATCATCACGCCGGGGATCGCCGAAACGCTGTGGCCGGGCGAAGATCCGATCGGCAAGACGATCGGCACGAATTATCTCTGGGATGAGTGGCTCACCGTGGTGGGCGTGGTGGCCGAGGCGTCGAACTGGTCGATGCCGCGCGGTGAGCAGAACGAGATCTATGTGCCTATCGAGCAACACGCGCAGGCGCTGCCGCAGCAGGGGCAGGTCGTGGCGGTAGTCCGGACAACCGTTCCGGCGAGTACGCTTACCAATGCGGTGGGTGCGTCGCTGAAACAGACGATGCCGAATTCACCGGCCACGATCGGCACGATGGAAGAGCGCATTGCGCGGAGCGCTGCCGATCGGCGTTTCGCAATGGTGGCGCTGACGGGCTTCGCGATCATTGCGCTGTTCCTGGCGGCTATCGGTCTGTACGGCGTGATCTGGTACGTGGTGACTACGCGGGTCCAGGAGATCGGTGTGCGCATGGCGCTGGGCGCGTCGCCGGGGAACGTCCTCGGCGGTGTCCTGACTAGCGCGTTAGGCATCGCGGCGGTCGGTATCCTGGCCGGGGGGCTGGGTGCGATGGCCGGCGGCAAGTTCCTGGCGTCCACGTTGTACGGGGTTGGGCGTCTCGATCCGCTGGCGTACGCGATCAGCGCCGGCGTCGTGTTGTTGGCGGTGTTGCTTGGTGCCTGGAGTCCGGCACGTCGAGCCAGTCGGGTTGATCCGATGGTGGCGATGCGTTCGGATACTTGATTGGTGCGCGGACTGGGAGTTGGGAAAACTTCTTTACGCGGATCGCGCGAAAACAGGCTGATGACTCCTTGAATTACCAGAGTTCCGTTACCTCAGGTTACGAAAAAGGTGGCTCTTCGATGGATCTGGACGAATTGCAATCCGGGCACAACTCGTCTTTCGTCCAGTCTGGTTTGTTCAACTGGCCAGAGTGGGTTGCGTGATTACTGCCCCATGGTTTCACCGCCAAGAAAAAGGGGACAGACCACGGTTTTTCGACCGCATCTCGAGTGATCCAGCGGAACAGTGAAAACGTGGTCTGTCGATGGCGAGACCTCGGCGTCCCTTGGCGTCCTTGGCGGTTTGTCTTCTCGAAGCTCCCACGGGGTGCGTGCTGTAACAGAGCTTGGAAGTAAAGACGCGAGACGAGGCGCGGGACGAACCCATGGCTTGCGACGAACCTTACGATCCAATACATCC
>CBIHMX010000128.1:0-7007 GCA_966211115.1 uncultured Gemmatimonadaceae bacterium
GGGGGCCCATTCGCAGGTGTTCTCCCCGCCGCCCTGGCACTTCGCGCGCGACGTTCATGCGGCGCTGGAACAGCTCGATCGCCAACGCCCGAACGTAGACCGATTCGAGAAATCCGAATCCGAGTTCGTTGTAGACGGCGTAAAAGGAGGAGATGATTTCGCCGGTGATGTCGCCGTGCAGGAGTTCGGTCGTACCTGATCCGCCAAAGTGGGCGGTCTCACTTCTTTCAGCTTCCATCTGGTTTCTCCGGATCGCGTTCGAGGCACCATACGTCCGGCATGAGCGATGACCATCATCCGGAGACTGCGACCCAGATCAATTTTCCGCGAACGTCAGATGGGCTTCAGGTACTCGAAGGGTTCGGAGCACGCGTCGCAGAACCAGATCGCCTTGCAGGCGGTCGATCCGAACGCGCTACGCTCCGTGGTATTCGCCGAACCGCAATTCGGGCACGCCACGACGGGCGTGCGGCGCTGGAGTGAAATCAGTTCCCCGCTCGCGGGTGCGCGACCCGATGGCGGCGCGATTCCGTAAACGCGGAGTCGTTCGCGCGCATCCTCACTGATCCAATCGGTGGTCCACGCCGGTTGAAACACGGTGTTGATTCGGACCTGCGCCGCGCCGGCGTGGCGGAGCGCGCTTTCGATGTCCTGTTGGATGACGTGCATCGCCGGGCAACCGGAGTAGGTCGGCGTCACGTCCACGACCACCGTGTCACCCTCCTCGCGCACGTCGCGCACGATCCCCAGGTCCACAATGCTCAACACCGGGACTTCCGGGTCGAGTACGTCGGCGACCACGTCCCAGAACCGGCTTCGCGCACCGGTCTGCGTCACCACTCCGCTCCCGGATACGACCGCGCGACGATCTGCATCTCGGCCAGGAGAAGGCCGAGGTGTTCTGTGTGCCGGCCTTGGCGACCACCGCGCTGCATGAAGCCGTCGTCAGGCATCGTGAGGGTGGCGGCCGTAAGCACCCGTGAGACTTCGTGACGCCACGCGTCGCGAAGCAGGCTCCGATCCACCGCCACGCCGTCCGCAACGAGTTGCTGCTCGATCGCATTCGTCTCGAACAGCTCGCCCGTGAAACGCCACAGCTCGTCGAGCGCGGCCTGCGTCCGCCGGCGACTGTCGTCGGTGCCGTCGCCCAGCTTCAGCATCCAGTCGGCGCCATGCCGAGCGTGGTAGCGCGTCTCCTTCAGCGCCTTGGCCGAGATACCCGCCAGGCCGGCGTGCTTCGACGACTGCAGCTTCTCGAGATGCAGCACCTCGAAGACCGACACGAGGAATTGGCGCGTGGTCGTGAACGCAAAGTCACCGCGCGGCAGCTCCATCATGAGGGCGTTGCGGAACTCGACGGCTTCGCGGAAATACGCCAGCGCGTCGGCGCTCCGGCCCTGTCCCTCTTCCTGTCCCGCGAGTTCGAGCAGCAGGTTCGCCTGCCCGATGAGATCGAGCGCGATGTTGGCGATCGCGATGTCCTCTTCGAGGATAGGGCCGTGACCGCACCACTCGGAGAGACGATGGCCGAGAATCAATCGATCATCCGCCAGACTGACGATGTAGTTAGAGACGATCACGTTCGGATTCTCTTTTTGGATTACCGCGGGGGGACTTGGAACGCGGATTAAGCGGCTTGAACGGAGTTACACAGATACTGCTGGCGACGACGGGAACACCCGCTTGCTGCCTGTGACTCGTTCGGGCGCGTAACCAGGGTGTTCCCGTCGTCACCTGAAGTACCGGTGTCATTCTGTTGAACCCGCTCCATCCGTGTTCAAGAACACTGCGAAAATCGAACCTGAGAAAATCGGGCTTCCATCTAATAAACGCGGACACCGCGAGGGGTCTTGTAGAACTGGGGATGCCGATAGGCCTTGTCATTGGCGGGATCAAAGAACGGACCCATGTCCTCTGGCGTCGATCCCGTAATCCACTGCGTGGGCACCACCCAGAGATTCATGCCCTCGTTCCGGCGCGCGTACACGTCCCTCGCGTTCAACAGGGCCTGCTCGGCGTCCACGGCATGAACGCTGCCGCAGTGTTCGTGCGGCTGGCCCGGCGCCGGCTGGATGAAGACTTCCCAGAGTGGCCACTGCGTATCGCCGTCACCCTTCACGTTCCCGGTCATCGTCAGGCGGCAGCGCTGGACCGGCGCTTGACGGCGTACGCCTCGGCCGCCGCCCGCACCCAGGCGCCTTCGTCGTGCGCCTTGTTGCGCGCGGCGAGCCGCTCGCGATTGCAGGGACCGTCGCCCTTTACCACCGCCCAGAACTCATCCCAGTCGATCTCGCCGTACTCCCAGTTTTCGGTCTCTTCGTCGTACTTCAGTTTCGGGTCCGGCAGCGTGAGGTCGACCGCCTTCGCCTGCGGAACCGTCAGGTTCACGAAGCGCTGGCGCAGTTCATCGTTGCCCTTCTTCTTCACCCCCCACTTGAGCAGCTCGGCGCTGTTCGGCGAATCCTTGTCGTTAGGCCCGAACATCATCAGCGACGGCCACCACCACCGGTTCACGGCGTCCTGCACCATCGCGCGTTGCCCCGGTGTTCCCTTGGCCAGGATCGAAACGCTCTCGTAGCCCTGCCGCTTGTGGAAGTTCTCTTCCTTGCAGATGCGCACCATCGCGCGGGCATAGGGGCCGTACGACGCCTTCGCCAGCATCGTCTGGTTGACGATCGCCGCACCGTCCACGAACCAGCCGATGACGCCCACATCCGCCCAGGTGAGCGTGGGGTAGTTGAAGATGCTCGAGTACTTGGCCTTGCCGCTCAGCAGATCGCCCACCAGCTCGTGCCGGTCGACGCCTAACGTCTCGGTGCCGCAGTAGATGTACAGCCCGTGCCCGGCCTCGTCCTGCACCTTGGCCAGCAGCGACATCTTCCGCCGCAGGCTCGGCGCCCGCGTGATCCAGTTGCCCTCCGGCAACATGCCCACGATCTCGGAGTGCGCGTGTTGCGACATCATCCGGATGAGCTGCTTCCGGTATCGTTCGGGCATCCAGTCCTTCGGCTCGATGTATTCGCCCCGCGCGATCCGGGCCTCGAACTCGGCGATCCGGGTCGCGTCTTCTTCCGGGCGCGAGCTCATCGGCGAATTATCATGAACGTTCACAGGCTAAGTTGGCCTCAGGCTTTGACTTGTGAATATCGTGGCAGGGCCGCCACCCGTGCTTGGACTATTACCCCACAACGGGTCGCCCGCAATGCCGCCCCGCCGCGCAGAAAACGGGGTCAGACGCCATTTTAGGAAAATGGCGTCTGACCCCATTTCCGCGGTGGAGCTGGACGGAACGGTCCGCACGACCGTTCTGAACGGCATCGCGACGATCACATTTTTTCACCCCAGGAAGAACGCCCTCCCGGCGTCCATTCTGCGGCAACTCACCGAAGCCGTCGACAACGTCGCGGAGAACCAGGACGCGCGCGTGGTCATTGTCCAGAGCGAAGGCGCCGGCGCCTTCTGCGCTGGGGCGTCCTTCGACGAGCTCCGCGCGATCAGGACCGCGGAAGAAGGGAAGGAGTTCTTCAGCGGGTTCGCACGTGTCATCCTCGCGATGCGCCGCTGTCCCAAGGTCATCATCGCACGTGTGCAGGGAAAAACGGTTGGCGGCGGCGTGGGCCTCGTCGCGGCGACGGACTATGCGTTCGCTCTTCCCTCGGCCTCCGTGCGACTCAGCGAGCTGGCGGTCGGATTGGGCCCGTTCGTCGTGGGGCCGGTCATCGAACGAAAGGTCGGACGGGCTGCATTCGCGGCGATGGCCATCGACCATGACTGGCGTGACGCGGCATGGGCCGAGCGCCATGGCTTGTTCACGCGAGTCCTGGATACCGAGTCGGCGATGGATTCGGTGTTGCCGGCATTTGCCCGGCGACTCGCCGAAGTGAATCCCGAGGCGCTGTCACAGACGAAGCGGATCCTGTGGGAGGGAACGAACCACTGGGATACGCTGCTCTTCGAGCGGGCCGGCATCAGCGGGCGGCTGGCGCTTTCGGAGTTCACCGCCAAGGCCGTCGGCCGCGAGTAGCCGATCGTTACCGGCGTGCGGCTTCACCCGTCCGGGGTAGCTGGGGGAATCGGTGCGGCGTTCGGGGCCCGACCCGGACCGGGAGCTTGACCCAAACACTCGCATGAACGAACAGCGAAGTATCGCGGTCATTGGGGCGGGCTTCAGCGGCACGATCCTGGCCGCTCATCTCCTCCGGCGCAGCCAGGGCAGCCTGCGGATCTACCTGATCAATCGCAGCGGCCGGCTGGCGCGCGGCGTCGCCTACGGAACGCGCAATTCGCGACACGTGCTGAATGTTCCGGCGGGCCGCATGAGCGCGTTCGCCGAGGACGAGAACGATTTCCTGCGCTTTGCGCAGGATCGCGACCCGAACATCGCCGGTGGGAGCTTCGTTCCCCGTCACCTGTACGGTGACTATCTCGAGCACGTCCTGCTGTCCGCGCAATCGAAGAGTGCGCGCGGCACGGTGCTGGCTCATGTCGCCGACGAAGTCCTGTCTATCGACGATGCGCCTGACAACCGGGCGCTGGTCACGCTCGCGCATCATACGCCCTTGATGGTGGATCGGGTGGTGATCGCGGCGGGCAACTATCCTCCCGCTTCCCCCTGGCCGCCTGACGAGCGATTTCCTGCGGATCCACGGTTCGTCGTCGATCCGTGGAAGCCGCTGGCGCTCGACGGCATCGCCGGCGACCGCCCCATCGCGATCATCGGCACCGGTCTGACGATGGTGGACATCGCCATCGACCTGGCGGCGCGCGGCCACACGGGCGGAATGATCGCGATCTCGCGGCGCGGGCTGCTGCCGCAACCGCACCGGCATGGGACGACCCCGCCGGCGTTCGATCACCTGCCGCCGGATATCATGGCCGCCGAACCCACGGCGGCCGGATACCTGAAATCGGTCCGTCGGCATGTTCACCGGCTGGAGCGCGAAGACATCGACTGGCGCGAAGTCGTGGCCTCGTTGCGACCGGTCACGCCCGACCTCTGGCGAGCGCTTCCCCTTCCCGAGAAGACGCGGTTTCTCCGTCACCTGCGTCCGTACTGGGAGGTCCACCGCCATCGCATGGCGCCGGAGCTCTGGAATTCGCTGGAGGCGCTGCTGACGTCCGGCGCCCTCGAGGTGGTCCCAGCTCGCCTGACGAGTGTGGTTGCCGCGGACGATGCGTTATGCCTGACGATTCGCCGGCGAGAGCGCCCGTCACCGGAAACGCTACGGGTCGCGGCGCTGGTAAACTGCACCGGCCCCGAAGCCGACGTCAGGAAGCTTCGCGATCCGCTGCTGAGCGATCTGCTCCGGCGAGGAATCGCGTCGGCCGATCCGTCCGGACTGGGCCTCCGTGTCGACGGCGACTACCGGCTGATCGGAAAGGGGCAGTTGGTGTCATCCATACTTTCCCTCACCGGACCGCTGCTCAAGGGAGAGTTCTGGGAGGCGACCGCCGTCCCGGAACTGCGCGTTCATGCTGGAAGATTGGCGGAACGCCTTTCCAATGAGCTATCCCTTGTCGCCCTCGCTTGACGACGATTTCACTTGACGACGATTTCTCGGACAGGCTTTGAACGCGGATAACACCGATTGACGGAGAAACACGGGTACTTCTGGCGACCGCCGGAGCACCCTGAGATCAACGCATCGGACGGTTTCACGGAGCCATTGGTGCTCCGGCGGTCGCCAGCAGTTCGGTGTCCTTCGGCCAAACCGGTGCTATCCGCGTTCGAGGCTCTACCGCGGAAATCGCGCTCAGGACGTGGGCGGATGGAATGCCTCGGATGAGGACGAATCTATCCAGGACTGATGGTACTTCGGATCCTCTATACCTAACGCCTGCTTCGCGACGTGCAGGGGCCGGAACGAGTCCATCATCACCGCGAGTTCCTTGGTGAACTTCTGCCCGATGCTCGCCTCGTACCGACCCGGGTGCGGGCCATGCGGCAAGCCGTCCGGATGGTGGGTAATTGACCCGTATTCGATCCCTTTCCGGCTCATGAACTCGCTCGACGCGTAGAACAGGACCTCGTCCGAATCGACGTTGCTGTGGTTGTACGGCGCCGGAATCGCATTGGGATCGAAGTCGTACGGCCGCGGGCAGAACGAGCAGATCACGAACCCGTCACCCTGGAAGGTCTGGTGCACCGGGGGCGGCTGATGAATGCGCCCGACGATGGGCTCGAAGTCGTGGATGCTGAATGCCCACGGATAGAAGTGGCCGTCCCAGCCGACGACATCAAACGGATGATGGTCGAGCACCAGCTCATTGATTGCCTCATACTGCTTTACCAGGATCGGGAACTCGCCCTTTTCATCCCTCGGCGCAAGATGCTGCGGCCGCCGGATGTCGCGCTCGCAATACGGCGCGCCTTCGAGCAACTGCCCGAAATCGTTGCGATACCGCTTCGGCCACCGCACGTGCCCGCGGCTCTCGAAGATCAGCAACTTGGTCGGGCCCGCCGCCAGGTCCATCCGCCACTGGTGGGTTATGTTCCGGTGGATGATGACGTAGTGTCCCGGCTCGTAAGGCAGCTCGCCGAACACGCTCTCGAGGACACCCTTCCCTTCCACGACGTAAACGACTTCGTCGGCCTGCGAATTCCGGTAGAAATGGTCATCGACCGTGTCGGGCTCCGCGTACAACATGCCGATGTCGCGGTTGAAGAGGAGCGGGAGGCGGTCCATCGTCGGACTGCCACCCTTCTTCGCCCGGGCCGTCAGGAAGTGCCGGTGGCGGAGGGAGGTGTCCTCGTCCTTTTCCCACGTCACGGTCTTCACCCGCCGCGCCGATTTCACCGTGGTCGGCGCATGCGTGTGGTACAGCAGGGACGACGTCCCAATGAACCCTTCGTGCCCCATCAGCTCCTCTGAATAGAGGCCACCATCGGGGCGACGGAAGACGGTGTGACGCTTGCGGGGGATCGTGCCTAACGTATGGTAGATCGGCATGTGATGATTTACGATTTACGATTTACGATTGACGATTGACGATTGACGAAATGGATT
>CBIHMX010000129.1:0-7004 GCA_966211115.1 uncultured Gemmatimonadaceae bacterium
GCTCCTGACGCCGCGGCAGCGCAGCCTGGGCTCCGAGCTTCGTAGTGGCCAGAGCTGCGGCAGCGCAGCCGAACCGGCCGGCTGCTACGAATGACCGCTCTTCCGCCAATGCCACGGCCACTGCTGCTGAAAACGCGTCACCGGCACCAGTTGCATCGACGGCATTCACGGGCAACCGTGGCAGCCATGCTTCTCCGGACCGCCAAACCAGCAAGTTCCCCCGGTCGTCGGCCTCCACAATCACCGCCTCCACGCCGCGAGAGATCAAGACGCCTGCCGCGCGACGGGCGGATTCCTGGTCCTGGATCCGCATTCCCGTGAGCATCCCAATCTCCGCTGCATTCCCACGAACCATGCTGACGGACGCGAGGAGTTCATCCTGCAGAGCAGCCGGCGGCGCCGGATCCAGCATGATCCGCGTTCGCGACTCGTGCGCGATACGCGCCGCTGCAACCACGCAGTCAAGGGGCACCTCGAGCTGCATCAGGAGCACCCGGCTGGACTTGATCGTGTCTGCCGCGGCCTGGACGTGTTCGACCGTGAGGCGGCAGTTCGCTCCCGGCGCGACGAGAATCTGTTTTTGCCCGTGCTCGTCCACGTGGATCACCGCGGCTCCAGTCGGAGCACCGCGGTCCACACTTATTTGAGCGACGTGTACACCTTCGTCGGCTATGCCTTGGAGCAGTGAGGTTCCGCGGCGATCCCGACCAACGCTGGCCACGAGGGCTGTGCGAGCGCCGAGCCGTGCGGCCGCTACAGCCTGGTTCGCCCCTTTTCCGCCAGCGCCTTCAAGAAACTCCCGACCATTGAGCGTCGTGCCTGGCGCAGGCAACGCCTTGCCTCGAACGAGGTAATCAGTGTTCGCCCCTCCGACGACCACGATGTCCCACTCGGTGACTGGTTCCATGTCGTTCAGATCTGCATTCGTCTGGTCGGAGGAGCGGGGACGGTACTCGCATCTCCATTGTGTCGGTTCGGCCAGGGCATCCTGATCGCGGAAACGGGAGTCTCGGCTCCGCCAACTGTGAAAACGCGAGACCACGGTCCGTGGCGATCATGCAGACCACGAACTCCTCGACGGGATCGAAGCGGTGGCATATCACGAAACCCTTGCACGGAGGTGGCTGTTGGTTGCCTGGCCCAGCTCCCGAGTGAGCATCTCGAGTTCGTGAAGCAACTCGCCCACAAGCTCGCGTGTGGGCCCGTCGGTCAGGCGACCCTCTCGGTCAAATTTCTCGTGTGCTCGGTCTACCAACACTTCCGGCTGGAGCACGGTATATGTGTTCGTGTACGCAAGCGACTGCCGGAGCTGCGTCTGAGCACGAGCGGTTCCCATTCGCCCGGGCGTTGCCCCCATGATTGCCGCTGACTTTCGTTGCATCGCCGATTGACCAGGCGGCCGGGATGCCCAGTCCAAGGCATTCTTGAGTACGCCTGACACGCCATGCTGATATTCCGGCGTGGCGATCAAGAGGGCATCGCGTGCCCGGATCGCTTCTTTGAACGTTCTAACGGGCTCTGGATCACCTTGTTCCTCCACGTCAGCGTTGTAGAAAGGGATGGCTGTCAACTCGAACAGCTCTATCGCCATGCCGACGGGTGCGAGACCTTGCGCTGCTCTCAGCAGCAGCCTGTTGAACGAGCCTCTGCGTAAACTGCCCGCAATGGCTATCACGCGCATGGCACCATTCTCCTCTCGAGGCATCGCATCTAGACTCAGGGCTGCCACAACCTAGACTTGCACAGCCGCTGTCAATAATCGCAGCACCATTGCACCCGGTCGGCAACAACAAGACGGTTCCCTAGCAACGTTGTCTCCTGATCGATGAGCTGCGCCTTGACGGGGCTGGACTCGAACACTCGGCGACTGAATTCGACGATGACTCGCCGTCGGCATCGCACCGACGCACGCGCATACGTCGCCGCCGTTCGGCGGAGGTGTTGGCTAAGGTCAAGCGCGCCGCTCCTGGGACCAGATGTGGAAAGGGAACTCATCTCTCGTTGTGGGCGACGTTCGACGGCGTTTGAATCAGACATGCGCCGTTCGGCGGCGTGACTGTGGGCCGCTTGACCAGAATCGCGCACGTCCTCTGTCCCATAGACCTCTCGGAGCCTTCACGCCAGCTCTCGAGCACGCGGTGGCGGTGACGGCGTGGTATGAGGCGCAGTTGACTGTTCTTCATGTCTTCAGTGCTTCACTCCCACTGATTCCTGCTGACGCTCTGGCGGCGCCCCTGAGTTGGCCGATCCGATTGAGCCCGACAAGATGCTCGACGAGGTGCGGCGCTTCTGCGTTCCGTCGCTCAGCACCCTAACACGGCCGGCAGAATTCCTTGTGAAAGACGGCAACGTTCCGCATGAGATCGTCGCCGAAGCGAAGCAACTCGCTGTCGATCTCATCGTGATGGGCACCCATGCACGAAAAGGGATCCAGCGGCTGCTTCTTGGATCCGTCACCGAACGCATGCTGCGAACGGCGCACCTTCCCGTCCTCGCAGTCCCTCCCGCCGAACGAACGGCGCCGATAACGTACGAGAGGATTCTGTGCCCGATCGAGTTCCACGAATCGGAGCCACGAGCACTCGAATACGTTCTCTCAATGGTCCTGCCATTCATGAAGGGTGTGTCGCCCCGCTCGAAAAAGCCCGGCGCTCGCCTGATCTTGCTGCACGTTGTCGAGAATCTCTTCGAGCAACTGCCCGAGTACTTTTCAGTTCATGAACGCGGGGCGATGGAACGCCTCAAAAGGGCAGTACCCGCAGACGCTCGCGATTGGTGCCGGCCGGAGCCGCGTGTCACGGCGGGCAGGGCTGACACAGAGATCCTGAGAGTGGCTGCGGAGCTCGGCTCGGACTTGATCGTGATGGCGGTTCACGGAAAGGGCGCTATCAACCGACGCTTGTACAGGTCGACTACATCTCGCGTGATTCGTGGAGCGACCTGTCCCGTGCTCACTCTATGCGCTGAGTGAATCAGCTGTTTCGCTTGAAGAACTGAATCGCGCGTTCGATCGCTCAGTTGCCAGCGCGCCGGAATGTCGACGCGGAACTCCGCCGACGATTGGCGCCCCACAATCGGCGAGGCGCACGTCGAACGGCTGTCTCGGAGTGGAACGGTACTCCTCAGCTCGCTTCGATCTCTTGCGCGAGCTGACGCAGGCGACGTGCAAGGGCCAGGAGCGTCACGCCGAAGATCATGGCGTAGGGCCCGACAAGCCACCTGAGCTCCGGGACGTCAACGTTCACGGGCACTACGAGCAACAGGACTGCGACGACGATCGATAATGTGCCAGCAACGGGCAGCGGCCATTCGCCTGCGAGCTCGCGGCGCAGCACGATGGCTGCGAGCGCTTCCGCCATGCCAGTCATGATCGCCCACCCTGCGAGGAATCGCGGAAATGCCAGGATGATTCCGGGCTCACCCATAGCGACAAGGCCGCCTCCGATTCGGACGAGTGCTTCGAATAGCAGACTGCCGAAACCTCGAAGAGTCTTCACATCGAGCGCGATCGCGAGGGCGACCATCCCGTCAAAAACTGCGTATAGGCCGAAGACGTAGACGAATCCATCCAACGTGATGTCGGGCCACCCGAAAGCTGCGATTCCGTAGGAGGCCGCAAGGATCGCTCGGAACAATAACCAGCTCCAGTTCCTGGCAAGTGCTTCAAGCATGATTCTCCTCCTGCAGTGCCGCGGACTAGTGCCGCCGACGAACGCAATGGCCATCGCCGAACGCAATGATCGGGCCAGTCACTGAGCACGTGTGTCTCGTGTACTTGTGCGCCTGCCATCTCTTCAATCGATTGGGCACTGCTGAAAGGGAAGTCGTTCTGAATTGCGCGCGATGTGAACGGCGTCTAGATTCATGGCAGGGAGACGCCGCTTTGTGAAGCCTCGCTGCACTCGGTGAGTGGCACGCAGTCTCGTTGACATCGCGAAAGACAAGTCACAGCACGCCACCGTGACTGCGGTCGGTAGCAGCCAGATCACGAATAGCGACGAGACAATTCCGCTCGGCGTGAACATCGGTGAACGCGTTCCGGGCGGCAGGTACGCGGGGACTGCATTCACAATCGACGCTACGGACTATCTGATCGTGCGCGAAGACGAGATCCTCGGAGTGGTCCGAGGCGTACCAGAGCCGATGGCTGTATAACCCGACCGGGCACCGGCACAAACAGGAGGACACATCATGGCCGTAACAACCGAAGTGCGATCGGACGTTCAGCTACAGGAGGATGTTCTAGCGGAACTGAAGTGGGAACCACGCATCCAGCCGAACGAGGTCGGCGTGGCCGTCAAAGACGGCGTCGTGACGCTCACCGGAACTGTGGACTCGTACTCGAAGAGGTATGCTGCCGAACAGGCTGCCCACCGCGTGCGCGGCGTGAAGGCGGTCGCGAACGATATCGACGTGAAGCTGTTCACTACGTCGGAGCGCAGTGACGCCGACATTGCTGCCGCCGCTGTGCACGCGCTCGAGTGGGACGCCTTCGTTCCGATTGAGAAGCTCGACGTCACCGTCTCGAAGGGATGGGTGACGCTCAGGGGAGAGGTCGAGTGGAACTACCAGCGTGAAGACGCGTATGACGTCGTGCGTCGGCTGTCAGGCGTCAAGGGCGTGACGAATCTCATCGTTGTCAAGCCGAAGGTCACGCCGTCCGATCTGAAGAAGAAGATCGAGGACGCGCTGGTGCGGACCGCAGAGCTCGATGCCAAGAACATCACCGTCGAAGTGGACGGAGGCAAAGTCACCCTGAAAGGGACCGTGCGCTCCTGGGCGGAAAGGGAGGAAGCAGCGCGCCAGGCTTGGGCCGCGCCGGGGGTTGTGTCAGTAGACAATCGCATCACGATCTCGTACTGAAGGCTTCGACGCTTGGCGTTTGAAAGGAGAACGAATGTCGACCTCAGACAGCGCGGCCGTCCGGTCACCTTGATTTGGGCGTTTGGTTGGGGCTGGTACTTCAAGCGCATGGATACCGAAGATGCGAGCGGCCGTCACCAGACGCACTGGATCGAGTCATGACGATCCACGTTGAAGGTCTCTCAACGGCGTCTGCGACGTCCGTTCCTCATCTTCTTTTCGTCGAGTACTGAGTGCTTACCGCCACCGGCTTTGTGACCGCCGCCGCCGCCTTCAACATATCCGGAATCCGGCGCGCTGACTTGCTCCTGATTCCGACGACGTCGGCGTTGTGCACGCGCGCCCTGTTTTCTGGGATGGCCGCTCGTCGGTTCCCACGCAGCGCCAACGAGGTGCTGGTGTTCTTCGATTATGCATCGGTCCTTGATGAACGTCAGGTTGTGCGTGCGTGCCGCCTGTTCGGCCTCGCGACTCCAGGCTCCGGGCGGAAGCCAGACAGCATCCGCGTGTTTCGCGACCGCCTGCTGGATGTGAGCGACCACTGCATCTGGCCGCCGGAATATCACCACCATGTCGAGCGACCCACCGAAGTCGTCGAGGCTCGCAAACGTCGGCAGTCCGGATACAGCGGCACGGTCTGGGCGGACAGGAACGACATCGAATCCCACGCGATGGAGATAAGAGACCACCTCATGACTGTGCCTCGTGGGACGTGGACTGGCGCCGATGACGGCGATGATGCGCGTCGCACGCAGCACGCCCGCAATCATCGCCTCTTCACGTGTGATGTGTCTCATGCTCGCTGCAACGAACTCCGATGGACCTATTCGACCGATAGCAATAGGTCGGATGTTGTTGGCAAGACGACAGGTGCCCTTTCATCTGTCCTTCTTGGTCGTCGAATTCTCGCGCCCTCGTTTATCGAAGCACTCTCGAACTGTGCCGGCAAGATCAGACGGGTTCCCTTATGGCGTGATGGATCGACGAGATCGATTTCGACGTTCGGCGGAGGACGGTCAGGACACGTGGATGCGTGATCGTATTCGATGACAGGGGCACCATTCACACCATTGGACGTCCTGCCTGATGAAGCAAGGCTTCGTGCACAGAAGAGACGGCGCCTGGGCTGCACCTATGCTGGCAGCGCTGACCGACGAACGTTTCTCACGAGAAGGGTGGTTGTTCGAGCCGAAACTGGGTGGAGAAAGGTGCCTAGCCTTCGGTCATCGCCGCACAGTTCATCTGTTGTCCCGGAATCGGATACGACTGAACGAGAAATATCCAGAGATCGTCGTGGCCTTCCACAACCAGCCGCCGGGTTCGTCGCCGACGGCGAGGTCGTGACTTCGAACGCGGGGTCACCAGTTTCGCGAGGCCGCAGCATCGAATGCAGGTCCCGAAGCATTCTCCGGAACGCCGGCGCAACGTGACCCAAATGGGAGCGCCTCGACTGCTGCCACCACGTCACCGGGCGCAGGGACCACCCACCGTCTATCACCTTCGGGCCGCCTGAGTCATCTGGCCAGAACCGGTCAACAGCCGCTCGGCTTCCGCAATGTCCGTGGGCGAACCCACCAGGGCAACACGGTCACCGGGATTGAGATATTCCATGGGACCGGGATTACCGATGACGTTCTGACCGCGACTGATCGCCACGACCGACGCCCCACTGGTTGTCCGCACTTTCGAGTCGGCCAAGGTCCGCCCGGCCACTGGACTCGTGCCAGCAACTACGGCCCATCGGACCTAGAGAGTGCCGACAGCTTGGGCAAGCTCCTCGAGGGCACGAGCACGGTCGTCCCGGACCGCTGCAACGGCGAACCCCTCCTTTCGCACGGCGTCCAAGTAGCGCTGGACATCAGCGGGCGGGAACTGCAGCCGAACTAACGTTCTCCGCACGATTTCAACGCCGCCCTCGAACTCTGGCCACACAACTTCGACCGCCCCCGCCTGCTTGAGACGCTGGACTCCTTCCAGCGTGGACGCACGAGCAATGACATGAAGGGACCGAGCGAGTTGGTGGGCGACTGTCATGATTGATAAGGATGCCGTCTCGTCGGCGACCGTGACGATGAGTGCGCGGGCGCGTTCGAGCGCTGCGTGGCTCAGGATCTCCGGGTTCGCCGCATCACCGAACAAGA
>CBIHMX010000130.1:0-6994 GCA_966211115.1 uncultured Gemmatimonadaceae bacterium
CCCGGTTCTTCGGTGGCGGGCCGAGCCGTATATTTGGCAGGTTCAATCCCAGCCCATTGACCGATCTTCAGACACGCGTCGCGACCCAACTCAGCGGGACCTATTCGCTGGAGCGAGAGCTCGGTGGCGCCGGCATGTCTCGCGTCTTTGTCGCCGAAGAGACTGCGCTCGGCCGAAAAGTCGTAGTCAAGGTCATGAGCCCCGAGGTCGCCGAGGGGCTGAGCGCTGAACGGTTCGTCCGCGAGATCAAGGTCGCCGCCCGCCTCCAACAGGCGAACATCGTGCCCGTGCTGCGAGCCGGTGAAATCGACGGCCTCCCCTACTACACGATGCCGTTCGTCACGGGTGAGTCGCTCCGACTGCGCCTGGCAAGGAACGCGCTAACCACCGGTGATGCCCTCGGCGTCCTCCGCGACGTCGCCAAGGCCCTGGCGTATGCGCACTCCGAGGGTGTCGTCCACCGCGACATCAAACCCGAGAACGTCCTGCTCTCGGCGGGTACCGCCGTCGTCACCGACTTCGGGATTGCCAAGGCGATCTCCGAATCGATGAACGAGGCGACACCGGACATCACCCTGACCCATGTCGGCACCTCGTTAGGTACGCCGGCCTACATGGCGCCCGAGCAGGCCGCCGGCGATCCCTCGACGGGTGCCCGGGCCGACCTGTACGCGTGGGGCGTGATGGCGTACGAACTCCTTTCGGGACGGCATCCCTTCGAGCGCCACCGGACACCGCACGACCTGATCCGGGCGCACATGGCCGAGGAACCGGAACACCTGGCGTCCCGTGCTGCCGGCGTGCCGATGGCCGTGAGCAACGTCGTCATGCAGTGCCTGGCCAAGGCACCCGACGCCAGGCCGGCGTCGGCCGTCGAACTGGTCACCACGCTCGAGGGCGCCCAGCACGCCCCATCCGCGGTTTCTTCCGTCAGCCAACCGTTAGGCCTGGCTAAGGCGCTCCTCATCTATGTGGCGGCGTTTGCGACCGTCGCACTGCTGGCACGATTGTCGATTTCCGTGATTGGCCTTCCGGGCTGGGTTTTTCCCGGCGCACTCGGCGTGATGATGATCGGCTTGCCGATCGTTCTCGTCACGGCGTGGCTCGAGCGCCAGCGGCACGTCTGGCGCACGTCCACCGTTACCCCGGTGGGGACGCTGGCGCGAATCGCCGTCGAGAATCCGCGGCAATTCACATGGAGAAAGACGGTCGTCGGCGGCGCTGTCGCACTCGGCGTGTTCGTCGCGGCCGTCGCCGGCTACATGGCGATGCGCCAGTTCGGCATCGGGCCGTTCGGTACGTTGATCGGTTCCAACGCGCTCGAGGCCCGGGATCGCATCATCATCGCCGACATGCGCGGGCCGTCGTCCGACAGCGGACTCGGTGACGTCTTCGCCGAGGGCCTGCGTGCCGGCCTGTCAGAGTCGAAAGCGCTTCGGCTGATCGCGACCGACCGCGTTGGCATGTTTCTGCAGCAGATGCAACGCCCCGGCGCCACGCTGGCTGGAGACGTCGCGCGCGAGGTCGCGACTCGTGCCGGCGCCAAGGCGATCCTGGAAGGAGATGTCAGGCGTGTTGGTGCATCGTACGCCCTGACCGTTCGCCTGCTCCCCGCGGACGGCGGTGACCCGCTGGTCACCCTCCAGGAAACCGCCGAGAACGACGCCGACTTCACGTCCGCGACCGGTCGCCTCGCCAAGCGATTGCGCGAACGCGTCGGTGAATCGTTGCGAAGCATCAATGCGGCGCCCGAACTGCCTAGCGTCACTACCTCGTCGCTCCCCGCGCTCCGCAAGTTCACTGAAGCGCTGCGCGCCGAGCGTCGGGGAGACTATCCCGCGGCGTTCCAGGCGGCGCGCGAGGCCGTCGCCCTCGACTCCGGTTTTGCATCCGCCTATCGATACCTGGGTACGACGCTGAGCGCCGTCCTCAGCACGCGACAGTTCCAGAGCGAGATGGTCGAACGTGCGTACGCCATGCGTGAGCGGGCCACACCGTATGAACGCGCCGAGATCGAGAAGGACTACTGGCTGGCGGGCCCGAACCCCGATCTCGTCCGGATGCGACAGGCCGCCGAGGCGATGTACGCGATCGATCCGGAACGCGCCGCCGTGCGGCTGACCGAAGCGCTGTTCGCCACGCGCGATCACGCGGGATCGATTCGACTCGCTCACGAGGCGATCGCCGTGGACTCGACGACGTTCGATCCGTATTGGATGCTGGCTTTTGGCTACGCGGAGCTGGGGCAGGTCGACAGCGCGCAGGCCGCACTGTCGGAGTTTACGACGCGAGGCGGAAATCGTTTCCTGGCTGCGGTGCTGGCGGTACCGTTGGCCACGCTCATGAACCAGGATTCGGTGGCGTTTGGCATCGCGACGCAGTTGCGGCAGTCCAATGAGAATCCATACGTGGCGGAAGTCGGGGCGACGATCCTGCGCGGCCTTCAGCGGCGAGCCGGTCGCCTCCGCGACTCATGGGAAACGTTGAAGTTCGAGGAGCGGGCCACTTCGGCACGCGGAGTAGCTGCCGCCGCAGGAACCAGCCTGCTCAGTGAATCCGCGGATCACGCGTTGTTTCTCGACGATATCACGGGCGCGCGCCGCCTTCTCGATTCTGCGATCAGGATGTTTCCGCAGGAGTCGCTGCCTCCACGCGAGCGGTACACCGACTACTACCTGATGGCGGCGTACCATGCGCAGCGGCCGGAGCTTATCCGACGCATGGTGGACGGCCTGAGGCGCGACGACCCAAATCGCGCGAGCACCGGAGGCGGCAGCAGCATGCTCGCCCAGGCGGAAACGTTCCTCGCGCTGCTCGAGCAGCGTTATGCGGATGCCATCGACGCAGTGCGTCGCAGCGACATCGGGCCGCAAATCAAGACCTCCGCGGTGCGCATCGCCAAGGTCTTCGACAAGGCCGGTCAGGCCGACTCGGCCCTGCACTACTACGAGCGGTACGTCAATTCCACGTCGATCGACCTGACGATCTGGAGCGAGGCACAGGACCTGGCGCTCGCGCGCCGGCGATTGGCGCAGCTCTACGAGGATCGCCGGGACTACACCAAGGCCTATGAGATGTATTCGGCGTTCGCTCACCAATGGCGAAACGCCGACCCGGAATTGCAGCCCATCGTTCAAGCCGCGCGGGCTCGCATGACTGCACTCGAAAAACTGAGAGCGCAGTAGGACAGTTCGTTGAACGCGTTCGCGTTCCGCGGTGGATTCATCTACGTGAGCACCGGCCTCGGGCCCGCCGCCGACAACATCGCCGTTGTCCTTTCTCCCGTTGCACCGTTGGTCGTCATCAAAGCTGGCTCCGTGCGCGGCGTCGCTTCGCGAGGGCTCTGCCGCGGCTCGGGAGGCGCCTGCGCTGGGCGGATGAACATCTTATTGGATACGCTGGTCGCACCTCGCCTTGGCAGACCCTCGCTTGCGCCGCCAACAGGTCTTACACGGTGGGCGTGTGAGCAATCTTACGACTGTGATCCTTTTGCGCTGTTTGGGAGTGGGTCTAACGCCTAACAGTCCCTCGCGCTTCGCCTGCCGCCACGCGTATGCCTCGTCGTCCTTTTCCTGTTCCGGCGCAACGCTGGTCGTGATCATCCCTGGCTCCGTGCGCGGCGGCGCTTCGCAAGGGCACCCGAACAAAGGCAAACCGCCGCGACCGCCTGACGAGTACCAAGTGTTCTCACGGATGCAAAGCTCGTGCGCCGTCGAACGCACGCGCCAACGAAGCATTGTACGATCGCTGTAAAGCGTAAGACCTCACCCCAACCGGGTACCACGCCAGAGCGGCGCGAGCGAGGGTCTGCCCCGGCGAGGTGCGACCAGCGCATCAAACAAGATGTTCAACCGCCCAGCGCAGGCGCCTCCCGAGCCGAGGCAGAGCCCTCGCGAAGCGCCGCCGCGCACGGAACCCAAACAAGCCACCGCGCACGGAACCCAAAACAAGCACCACGCACCGAACCCGTCTGCCCTCGAAAGACACAGGCGCAGCATCGCGGGGTACCTCCAGTATGACTTTGTTCAAGCAAGCTCTGGAGGAATAAATGAATCGCTCAACAATTTCGCTCACGGCACTGGCGGTCGCGGCCGTCCTGAGCGCGTGTTCGGTCTCGCGGCAGCAGGCAGCGCAAATGGGCGCCCAGCAGGCGGCCCAGCTCGACCAGGAACTTCCGATCGTCCGCAACGCGTCTGCCGACCAGTACGTCGAGCAACTCGGCCAGCGCATCGTCAGCGCCACGCCTTACGCCGGCCAGGACTTTCAGTTCGCCCTGTATCGATCCGACGAAGTGAACGCGTTCGCGCTCCCCGGTGGTTTCATCTACGTGAGCACCGGCCTCGTGGCCGCCGCCGACAACATTGCCGAACTCGCCGGTGTGCTCGCGCACGAAGTTGCCCACGTCACGTTAGGCCACAGCGCCGAACAGATGGGACGCGTGCAGAACGCCAACCTCGGCGCCGGTCTGCTGTGCGTGTTCACGTCCGTGTGCCAGAGTGGTGCCGGTCGGGCGGCCGTCAACGTTGGCGGGACTGCGTATCTCGCAAAGTTCAGCCGCGCGGCCGAACGCGAGTCGGACCTGACCGCGATCCAGTACGTGACGGCGGCCGGTATTCACCCTAACGGCTTGGTGACGATGTTCGAGGAGCTGGCGCGCATGGCGCAGTCCAATCCGGGCGCGCTCGACGCCTGGTTCTCCTCGCACCCACAGGCCGAGGACCGTGCCCAATACGTTCAGGCGCGGATCGCGCAGTTACCGGCCGGGTCCCTCAACCGTTTGACGACGACTGATTCGTCCTATCCACAATTCCAGCGGCTGGTCGCGTCGGTTCGATAGTTCAAGGGTTGAAGGGGTGATCGGTGATGCTGCGGTCTTGCTACAGAGTTGCGGCGCTTCTGCTTCTCCGGGTTGAGCGCTCCGTCACTCACATCGTCTTAAGAGGAGGTAGCGGCTCCCTCGGAAGGAGGAGGCGCGTCGCTTCACGGAAGTTTTGCGGCGTTAGGAATCGGCAGTTTCGTTAATGCTTTCGTAATAAACAGCTTCTGGAACTTTCCCGGCGCTGGACCAGTAATTGCTTGTGAGTGTGAATCAAAGCAGGGGATCCTGAAGTTCGGGGTCACGACGTTGCCATGGCTTTGCGTCCTGTTCGGAACCGCATTGCGGGCGTCGTGGCCCGACAACCAGGATCCCCGGCTTTTTTTTCGTATAGGACGTCCGCGCCCTTTGGCAGTCCGCGCCCCTCGGCAGTCCGCGCCCCTCGGCAGTCCGCGCCCCTCGGCAATTCGCGCCCTTCGGCAGTCCGCGCCCTTCGGCTGTCGGCGCCCTTCGGCATTTTGCGTCCTTCGGCAGTCCGCGCCCTTCGGCAGTCCAAACCCCTCAGGCAGTTCGCACCCTCGGACAGTTCGCCCCCAGGCAGTTCGCGCCCTCAGGCAGTTAGCGCATTTCGGCAGTCAGGTCCCCTGGTAGTAAACTTCCCCCCACCCCTTCCGTACGACAAAGAGACCAGTGTTAGACGACCTTCCCGCCCGCCTGGCTCAACAGTTCGAGTCCACCCACACGATCCAGTTCGAGATCAGTGGGGCGGGCATGTCGCGCGTCTTCGTCGCGGAAGAAAAGGCGCTCAACCGGAAGGTTGTCATCAAGGTCCTGAGCCCCCAGCTCGCCGCCGCGGTGTCGGTCGAACGGTTCGAACGCGAGATCATGGTGCTCGCCGGGCTGCACCACCCTAACGTCGTTCCCGTCCTCAGCGCCGGCATACTCGGCAACCTGCCGTATTTCATCATGCCGTTCGTCAGCGGCGAGTCGCTGCGGGCGCGCATGGCCCGTGGTCCGCTGTCGATCCGCGAGACGGTCGGCATCCTGCGCGACGTCACCCGCGCGCTGGCATATGCGCACGCCAGCGGCATCGTCCACCGTGACATCAAGCCCGACAACATCATGCTCACCGGCTCGGCCGCGGTGGTGACCGATTTCGGCGTCGCCAAGGCCGTGTCGGCGTCGCGCAACCGGTACGTCGCCGAGGGGCAGTCGATCACCGGTGTCGGCATATCGTTAGGTACGCCGCAATACATGGCGCCCGAGCAGGCCGCCGCCGATCCCAATGCCGACCACCGTGTCGACCTCTACGCGATCGGCATCGTCGGCTACGAGATGCTCCTCGGTTCGCCGCCTTTCTTCGGCCGCACACCGCAGGGCGTCCTGGCGGCGCAGTTGACGGAACTGCCCGCCCCGCTGGCTGCCCGCCGCTACGACATCCCGGTGGCGCTGGCCGACATCGTCATGCAATGCCTCGAGAAGGATCCTAACGACAGGCCGAAGAATGCCGGCGACGTCCAGCGCGTCCTCGACAGCGCGGACGCCATCGGCGGTCCGGTCGCGGCGCGTCCCGAGACGGTAACCCGCAAGCGCTGGGAGCGGAATATCCGCCGCGGGTGGATCGTAGCCGCGTTAGGCGCGATTGCGGCCCTGTGGGCCTGGACGTTCTGGCCGAAAGCACCGCCGCCGCCGGCGATCACCGTGGCGCCGAGCGCGGTGCGCGTCGTCCGTCCGTCGCTGCCGACCAGCGCCGACAGCGGCATCACGCTGCCGTTCCTGAATGCGATCGAAGCCTCGCTGGTGCGGAACGGCCTGCAGGTGTTCAGCGCACCCGTTCAAGACGTCGCCGCTCCGCCGATGTACCTGATCGAATCTTCGGTGCAGCGCTCCGGCGCCCGCGCCCGCGTGAACATCCGCCTGATCGACCCCGATCCGTCGGTGCCCGTCTGGGTGCACCAGCAGGACTTCGCCGTCGACAGCATCCTGACGGCCCAGGACGACGTGGCCGCCCGCGTGAGCGAGGCCGTGACACAGGCCGTGGGTCGCCGGAAAGGTTAGGCAGGCAACGGCATCCCGATCAGTGGCGTCTTTCCTGTGCCGTGAAGCGAAATATCGCCGCTCACGTCGCCTGCGACCCCGCGCGGAAGGCACTGGGCACGGCTCCCGTCCACCGCCGGA